>JAKLJF010000884.1 GCA_023151335.1 Thermoanaerobaculia bacterium
CCGAACATTTCGGTTTTATGACGGGGGCCGATTTCCACAAAGGCGCACCCATCGGCATCCCGTACACGGCCTCTACGCTGGCTATCGGGCGCGACCGGCTTAAACGGATCGCCGACGCCTGCCAATGCCCCGTCGGACTGGAAAACCTCGCATTTTCGTATTCTCCCGACGAAGTCAGAAAACACGGCCATTTCCTCGCCGAACTGGTCGAACCGGTCAACGGCTTCATCATCCTCGACGTGCATAACCTGTACTGCCAGATACATAATTTCGGCCTGGACCCGGACGCCGTTTTCGATCTGTATCCTTTGGAACGGGTGCGGGAAATACACGTGTCGGGCGGCAGTTGGGAAGACTCCGTCATTTTACCCGGCAAAAAGATCCGCCGCGACACACACGACGACACCGTGCCGGACGAAGTGTTCCAGCTGTTGCAATACGCGCTGTTAAAATGCCCGAAGGTGAAATACGTGGTACTGGAACAACTGGGCACGGCCCTGAAGACCGAAGCAAGCCGGGAAAAATTCCGGGCTGATTTTTTCCGGATGGAAACAATGGTGCAGCATCACAACACCCGCGCCGGCGACCGCGCGCCAACCGACTTTTCGCCGGCTACGCCTTACCGGCCCGGCATGCCCGCTGAGGACCCGGCGCTGCATGAACAGCAGATGGAACTGTCCAATATTCTGGAAAACGCTGTCGACGCCGGCCATGCAGCCGTTTTGCTGCGCGCATCAACGCTGGCCCAATCGGCCTGGCAAGTGGAACACTGGGCGCCTGAAATGCTGGAAACAGCCCTGCGTATCGCGCAAAAGTGGAAAAACGGGTTTCTGGCCCTGCTGTTGATTTGCCTAGGCGGCGTTCCCGCTTCCGCGCAGACCCGCGCGGATACGGCTCTGATAAAATCCCATTTGACCGCAATAACCAAAACGGAGGGCTTTCGCAATCATCAGAATCCGGAATTGCTGGATAAAACCGCGGCATACATCTATTCGTATTTTAAACAATATGCCGCTGAACTACCGGATCGACCTGGTCGCTTATACGCTGGAGGAACCGCCCTACTTCCGTACGGAATACATGGGCAGTTACGTGCACGCCAAATCGCTGGCCGACAGCAACACGCCGGTGTACGGAATGGTTTCGCTGGAAATGATCGCCTACTTTAAAGACGATAAAAAAACGCAATCGTATCCGGCCGGGATATTATCGCTGTTTTACGGCAACAGAGGCAATTTTATTACCCTGGTGAATAAATTCGGCAAGGGCAAATTCGCCCGAAAGTTTGGCAAACGGTTCAAAAAAGCGAGTATCGTTAAAACTAAAAAGTTTACCGGTCCGCGAGCCATGCCGGGCATCGATTTTTCCGACCATCTGAATTATTGGGATATGGGCTTCAGCGCCCTGATGGTCACTGACACCTCGTTTTACCGGAATAATAACTACCACGAGGCAACGGATACGATGGAAACACTCGACCTGGGCCGGATGGCCGGGGTTATCGACGGGGTTTTCGCGGCGCTGACAGCATTAAAATAGAGAGGTATGCCGGACCCCACCCGTAAGAGGCGGCGCACTGCCTTGCACTTACTACGCCAGGAGCAAGGCGCTGGTCGTAAGTCGTAAGTCGTAAGTCGTAAGTCGTAAGTCGTAAGTCGTCAGTCGTCAGTCCTTTACCCCTGCCACCAACAACGACACCTCGTTGTTCAGCATTTCCACGAAGCCGCCTTCCACCTGGAACGACATCTTTTCGCCGTTGGGTTTGACCACGCGCACTTCGCCCGCGCCGAGGGAAGACACGAGGGGGGCGTGGCCTTCAAGCATTTCGAAGGAGCCCAGCGAGCCCGGCACTTTGACCGATTTTACGGCGCCGGAAAAAATTTCCCGTTCGGGAGAGAGGATGATCAGGTTCATGTTTAGATGGTTTAGATGGTTTAGAGGGTTTAGATGGTTTAGAGGGTTTAGAGGGTTTAGAGGGTTTAGAGGGTTTCTAAACCCTCTAAACCATCTAAACCATCTAAACCTTTTGAAATTACCCTTCCGCTTCCGCCAGCATCTTCTTGCCTTTGGCGATTGCGTCGTCGATGGTGCCGACGAGGTTAAAGGCTGCTTCGGGATACTGGTCGAGTTCGCCGTCCATGATCATGTTGAAGCCGCGGATCGTTTCGTCGATGGGCACCAGTACGCCTTTGAGGCCGGTGAACTGCTCGGCCACGTGGAAGGGCTGCGACAGGAAACGCTGCACGCGGCGGGCGCGGCTCACCACCAGTTTGTCTTCGTCGGAAAGTTCTTCCATACCGAGGATGGCGATGATATCCTGCAATTCATTGTAGCGCTGCAGGATTTGTTTCACGCGCTGGGCGCATCGGTAGTGTTCTTCGCCGATGATCTTCGGATCGAGGATACGCGAGGTGGAGTCGAGCGGGTCCACGGCCGGGTAGATACCAAGGGAGGCGATCTTACGGCTCAATACCGTGGTGGCGTCGAGGTGGGCGAAGGTGGTTGCAGGAGCCGGGTCGGTCAGGTC
>JAKLJF010000885.1:0-2184 GCA_023151335.1 Thermoanaerobaculia bacterium
CACCGTCCACCGTCTACCGTCCACCGTCCACCGTCTACCGTCCACCGTCTACCGTCCACCGTCTACCGTCCACCGTCCACCGTCCACCGTCAGTAAACCGCTTTAAACTGCAAGGTCAGTCTGGTTGGGATTTCCTCCGTGGTGGAATAGCGCAGGCGCAGCGCCAGGTCAATACTGAAACGGTCTTGCGACATGATGCGCTTGGAATCGGCCAGGCCTGGAATAAGGTCCAGGTTATTGCTGGGGTCGATGGGGGTGGGGTAGCGGTAAGCAACCTCGATAAAACCGGTGGGGTCGCTCTCCTGATAAACCCGGAGGATCGCTTCTTCCACGATACTGAAATCGGCATCGCCAAAAATGCCGGCGATGGCTGCCCTGCTGGTAACGATACGGGTGATGTCGCCGTCCTGTTTTCCAAACTGGCTGAGCAGCGCGTCATAGCGGGTTGAAATATTTTTCAGGTAAAAATGATGGGTGAGTACTCCGCCTATACCCGCCGGAATCGTAAGTTCCTGCTGGAAAAGCATATCGAAGCCGGGAGCCTCGTCCTCTTTGTTACAGCGGCAAAAGAGCAACAACACGCCCATTAAGATGCCCGTCAGTCTCAGCATACGTTTCTTTTATTCCTAAGACGCGAAATACGGGCAAATGGTTGTTTGATTGCGGATTGCGGATTACGGATTACGGATTGCGGATTGACCCCACTCTTGGTATCGCAACCTTCCCCAAGTGACATATCCTGCCAAGAGCTTGGTCAATCCGCAATCCGTAATCCGCAATCCGTAATCCGTAATCCGCAATCAAAACTCGACCCAATATCCTTCCGCCGACCGGCGTATCGGATACAATCCCGCAGAAATAATATTTTGGTCAAGGCCCGGGAGGCTGCTTTGTACGGACTCCGGTAAATAATAAGATACGGGTACGGGAAAAACCGGACGGCTGAAAAAGGCGCGCTCGGTGCAGGGCATCATTCCGGCGCGCGGAAAGAATACCTGCAGCCGGCCTTGCGGGTTAACGCTCAACAGGGCCTCTGCCAACGGGCAGCGGCGTTGTTTTTGGCGTTTTAATGCCATTTCGGAACAATGTGTGGTGTTGATGCGGCAAATGCCGATGTTGACGCAGTTGCCGTTGGATTGCAATACGCCGAATTCGACGTTTGCGCGGATGAGAACGGGTCTGATGGCCTGCTCGTCAGAGTGGAGCAGCACATCACGGTGTGTGTAAACGGTCATTAGGACGGGTGATGTTGCCGTGAAAAAATAGTGTTTGTCGAAATAAGCCGGGGGATCCGGATTATTGGTAACGCGGCGGATTAAAATTGGAGAGGCGGATTAAAGTGAAACGTCTTGTATTGCTTGCGGCGAAACAACTATGCGAAAAACCCCCAAATACTGTGCCGGTTCGTTCGTCAGAACGTATAATTACCGGATTTGGTGTAACAACATCCATCTGTTGAGCCCGGGGTCGGGATTACCGGGAGGGGTTTTTATTGATGTTGGACGCCGGTGTTGCCTGTTCCAGCAACCAGTTTTTGGCAGTTAAAGAATCGGTTTTTTCTATCCTGTTGCGCAGGGTGGGGAGCTGATCGCTGGTGGCCCGCAAACGCAGCCGCAGCAGTTTGATAAAATTGAGGTATGCTTTTCGTACATCGTCCGTTATGATCCGGTTGCGTTGCAGGTAAATTTTAAAAGCGTGCAGCAGGCTTTCGAGCGCTTCGTGCGTTCCGGTTTCATAGTAGATTTTGGCAAGCATTTCCTTGGCGCCCAGATTGTAATGCACATCGGTAAACTCCACCTGTATGAGGTGCTCCATGGCTTCACCGTATCGCCCGGTGAAAAAGTAGAGGTCGGCCAGATTATAGTGCAGCGCATCGGCCCGAAACTCCTCTTCCAGCAAGCGGTAGTTGTCGCGGATAAAATGTTCCGTCCATTCGTATCGCTTCAGCCGCAAGGCAAGTTTAACGATATTTTTAAAGTGCCATGGCGACAAGCTGCCGTTTTCGCCCAGCAAAATACCCGATTTAATTCCCTGTTCGTACAGGATCAGGGCTTCGGGCACAAACTCCTCCCGTACATTCCGGATCTGCCGTATGCAGTAATTCAGGGCGTAACCGTACAGCCAGGCCATTTCCGTATGGGGAAACCGGTTGCCATGCAAGCGGAGCAATTGCCTGAGTTCCCG
>JAKLJF010000885.1:2210-2524 GCA_023151335.1 Thermoanaerobaculia bacterium
TGGTCAGCATCTGAAAAATGCGAAAATATACTGCAACGCCGGGCGCTTCCGGCGGCAGGGGGTGGCTTTCCACAAAACGCCGTACTTCCTCTACAAAATGAAACTGGTAGGCCGACGATATGATTGCCTGATTATTCAGCATGGCGCAGGCATATTTCAGTTTTTCGGTGAGATAAAAAAAGTCGAGCTGGTCGGAAGCCTCCTGCAGATGATCGTCCGACTGCCGGACGGTGACCTGATCCATGTGCGCCCTTAATTCGAGATCGGCAAGGCGGTAACGTTGTAAAAAATGCGCGGCATCGCGATATGGGGCA
>JAKLJF010000886.1 GCA_023151335.1 Thermoanaerobaculia bacterium
TCGCGGAAGTATTGTTTGGAACCATTATGCCTTTCGGATCAAGCGCTTCGGTAAATTATTCAAACAACCATGAATTTGCCTCCTTTTGATACCTATCCAACCGTCGAAGCTGATAAGATCATCTTGCGTCAAATTCTACCCAGCGATATTTCCGGTATCGTTGAAATTTCCTTTTACGACGCTAAACAGGCCCGGACAATAACAGAAGCCATTGAAATGCAGGCCAGAATAGACCGGGATTATTTGTCCGGTAACTCCATTCACTGGGCCATTGTCGATAAAGCAAGTAAAAAAGTGGTAGGCACATGCGGATACTATCGCGGATTTGATAATGAAACGGGTGAACTGGGCTGCGTTTTGTTGACAGCCTTTCGCGGACAAGGGTATATGACCATGGCCCTGAAAGCTGCCATAACGTTTGGTTTTACGCATATTGGCCTGAAACGTATCAGAGCCATTACTTCGATACAAAACCCGAAAGCAATACAACTTTTACATCGACTTGGTTTTAAACAGGTTGTTGTTGCCGGGGACGACGACGTGGAATACGAATTAACCGACACCCATTAACTGACTTTTATGCCACATTATGACGTTTTATTTGAGGATGAACATATTTTGGTGGTGAACAAACCTGCCGGTTTGCTCACGATCCCCGATCGTTTTGGCAACAAAGACAGTCTGCAGGCAGCCCTGGAGCGGCACTACGGGAAAGTATTCGTCGTGCACCGGCTCGACCGCGAGACCAGCGGCGTATTGTGTTTTGCCCGCACGGAAGCGGCGCACCGGCACCTGTCCATGCAGTTCGAACAACACACGGTAGATAAGTTTTATCACGTATTGCTCGATGGCGTTTTACATCATGAAGAAGGCGAAATTGACAAACCGATCGGCGAGCATCCCACTATCACGGGTAAAATGGCCATCGTTCCCCGGGGCAAACCCTCACTCACATTTTACCGTTTACTGGAGCGTTTTCAACGCTTTACGCTGGTAGAAGCCCTGCTGAAAACCGGCCGTACACACCAGATACGGATACATTTTCAGAGTATCGGTTATCCCTTGGCTATCGATCCGCTTTATGGCCGTCGTTCAGCCCTGTATCTATCCGAAATAAAAGGCAAATCGTACAAGTCGGGCAAATTCAGCGAGGAAGAACGCCCGCTGATGGACCGCACCAGCCTGCATGCCTCGCGACTCCGTATCGATCACCCGGAAACCGGCGAACGAATGGAGTTCACGGCGGAATTGCCGAAAGATTTTCAGGCGGTACTCAACCAGCTCCGCAAATGGGGCGGTTGATCAATGCGGTAGTTTGGTACGCAGGGCGCCATAAATCCAAGTGCCCATAACGGCGCTGAACAATGCCAGGAGAATCATATACTGACCAAAGCCGGCAAGAGCATAATGTACGCCGGGGCAGCCGGCCAATGCCCAGCCGATGCCAAAAATAAAGCCGCCGAAAGCGTAGCGGTAAAAACTTTTGGCTTTGTCCGGTATGACGATCGCTTTCCCGTAAACGTCCCTTATCCGCAACTTTTTTATGATGGCAATACCGGTTGTTCCGACGGCTACCGCGCTAAGGATAATGCCAAATATGTGAAAACTTTCAAAGCGGAACATCTCTTGCCAGCGATACCAGGATGCCACTTCAGATTTTATCATAATAATGCCAAATATTATCCCTGTTGCGAGAAATTTGATTGCTTTCATAGCTTAATTTATAAACAGGCCAACAGAAACGGTAACAGGAAATTAGTACTGAGGATACCGCCCAGCATAAAAAATATTAATGTGATAAGAGAAGGAATCTGCAGATTCGACAGGCCGCTGATAAAATGACCGGAGGTGCACCCACCGGCATACCTGGAGCCAAAGCCGGACAGGAGGCCACCAATGGTAATCAGGAATATCGCTCTGGGAAGTTCAGTTAATTCCGGATTGAACAATATCGGGGGCAACAACGGGTACTGTCGATTGACGCCGGTTTGGTCAATTAAACCTAATTCAAATAAAAAAGATTGCGTTTCAGGATTGATGACGATGGTTTGGCCGGCAGATAAAAAATGTTTCGCCAGAAAACCGCCTGCTATGATACCGCTGGCAAAATAGAGATTCCAGAGCTGTGCTTTCCAATCGAACCGGAAAAAAGGGCTGGTTTTTCCCGCTCCGGAAATTGTACAGAGTGTGCGATAGGTGCTGGACAGGCCGAAAGATTTGCCGAACAATATTAGTGCCAGCATGATCATTGCAATGGATATACCAGATACGGACCAGTGCCAGGAGCAGCCCAATGGATGCAAATTCACGAGTTCCATTTGGTTGGGTGTTTGAAGCGTTTATGAAGCTTTCAAAAGTTCGTCGAACGCATTATAGTAAAACGGCCGCGCCGGCTTTTCCGGTGCAGCCGCCTGGTAAGGGATTTATCCGGATTAGTTCTGTTCACTCACATTATACTCTATAGATTCACTTGGTTTTTTGGTTCCAAGGGGTAGTATCATGGGTACTTGTTTGCGGTAGTC
>JAKLJF010000887.1 GCA_023151335.1 Thermoanaerobaculia bacterium
TAAACCCGCTCAACCTCTTTAATTGGCATACACCATTTGCCGGGCATCGACTACTCTGCCGTCAATTTGCAGGGCGTAAGTGAAAATACCGCGAATGCCATAGCCGTGGGTGTACAGCACTTCATTGTGCCCGGCTTGCAGCTTTACCGGAATTTGTTCGATCATTTTTCCCTGCATATCGCTGATCAGGATCGACGCCTGGCGATATTCCGGCGCCTGGTTTACCCAAAATGAAATCCAGGTGGCCTCATCGAAGGGGTTGGGGCGGTTCGGCAGCAGATGAACCGCCTTTTGCTCCGCTTCATCGGGTCCGGAGGTACCGGTAACCAAAACAAGTTTTTCTCCGGAAAAAAGGCTCTCTGCGCCCTTATCATCCACCGCTGCAACGCTCACGTAAAGGATGCCGCCTGGCGGCGCTGGAAAAGTGCCCTGGGTAGAGCCGGTCAGCGTGTAAACGGTATCCCAGTCGTGCCCGATCGTGTGCAGGGCAACGCGGTAAACGCCAAGGTCGGCCGTGTCGGTAATGTCTACGATTATGATGCCGGCATTGGAACGAATGGCCGAGAAATCAGGCGGTGTCGGAACATTCCGTGCAGCTATGGCAGCCGCCGCGCCATTGACAACGGCATTGCGGGCCAGATAGTTGAATTGTACGAAGAAAGAATCGACTTCGCCGTCGGCGTCCGTGTCCACGCCCAGTACATCCTCGGAGGTGTGCTGGCGGTCTGTATAATTTGGCCCGTTAGAGGCGTCGCCGTGTTCATTGGCCGCCGTAAAACGCATGGCGGGATAGTTATTTTGCCGGAAGGGAATATGATCTCCACCGCGTCCGCTGCGGTCTTCCGGCGCCATGATGCGCACATTCATAGGTACTTTGGCAAATGGCAGGATATTTTCCCGGTATTGCAGTTTGATAAACCGGGCCAGTTGTTTGTGCGCCGAATTGTAGTTGCCGGCCGAAAAAAGCCGGACGCTGGTGGAATCGATGGTATTAAAGCCGGAACAGGAGGGGGGCGAAGAAGTTTGTCCGCATATCACCCCTCCGATGACGTCGTTGTTCAGTACGGCGCGCAGGGGGATATTGTTGTTTTTCACATATTGGGCGAATGCCCTGGCGCCCACCAGGTTTTGTTCTTCGCCCGTAGTCACCATAAAAACGATGGTGTTTTCGAAGGTATATTTCGCCATCACGCGGGCCAGTTCCATCACGAGGGCGGTGCCGGAAGCGTTGTCCTCCACGCCTTGTGCCGTGCAGGTCACGTCGCACAAAACATCGCAACGGCTGTCGATATGACCTTCGATCAGGATTACGCCGTTCCGGGCCGGATTGCTGCCGGGCAGAACTGCCATAATGTTGCGGTGTTGTCCCACATCACAGATGTTCTGATCAAATTGAAGATAGGATACCAGCAACCGGTTTTCATGTTGCGCGCTGAATGACTCGAATTTTTGGAATACCCAGCGCCTTGCAGCGCCGATGCCGGTTGTTGGCGACAGCGTGTCGGAACCGGTGTTCCGGGTGCCAAACTGGCTCAAACGGATGATATATGATTTAAGGCTGTCCGGCGATACGCCTTCGTCGATGCCGGCCGTAATGATGGCAGGATCGGTGATGGCTGTTGCTGCCGCGAAATCGGCAGGGTCATAGTTGCCAAGCAATACCTGGGCAACGGTCGGATTTGTGGGCTGTATATTCGATTGGGCGCCCAGTAAAATGGGCAGGAGGAATGCCGGGGTAAGGAGGGCGGTGATCCGTTTCATACGCATTCATTTTTTTAAAAATTACCGGAAGGCGCCGACTGAGAGCCGGGCCGGTGGTAAAGTTTCTTAAAAAAATGGAATACTGGTGCCGGAATTATCGCCGGTGTTCGCCCAAAAACGGCAAGGCCCTGTCTTTTTCGGATACGATAACCCGGGAAAGGTCGAATTGCCAGTCGATCCGGAGTGTGGGATCGTCAAACCGGATGCCGCCTTCGTGTGCTTTGGAGTAGTAGTTATCACATTTGTAAACAAACTCCGCTGTCTCGCTGAGCACCACGTAGCCATGCGCAAACCCTCTCGGAACGTAAAGCTGCCGTTTATTTTCCGTACTCAGCCGGACACTGTACCACTGCCCATAAGTTGGCGAACCCTCCCGCAGGTCAACCACCACATCCAGTACCTCGCCCTCCACTACCCGCACCAGTTTGGCCTGGGCCATTGGTTCCACCTGATAATGCAACCCGCGCAAAACGCCAAGGGTACTGCGCGCCTGGTTGGTTTGTACAAAATTGGTCTCAATACCGGCTTCTGCCCATACCCGGCGGTTGTAACTTTCAAAAAAATATCCCCGCTCGTCGTAGTAAACCGTGGGTTCAAAAACCCAAAGCCCGGCAATGGGCGTCTCGATCATGTTCATAGAAGTATGTCTTTTCGGGGGCAAAGGTGGGGAAAAAGGTTCAGAAGGTTTAACGGGTTTAACGGGTTGAGCGGGTTTAACGGGTTGAGCGGGTTTAACGGGTTGAGCGGGTTTAACGGGTT
>JAKLJF010000888.1 GCA_023151335.1 Thermoanaerobaculia bacterium
CGATTCGTAGCGGATGCCGCCAAAAAGTACCGCATCCTTACCCGCGATTTTGGCAGTGAAGGGCGCGACCAACTGCCGCGTGGAGCCGAGTCGCACGAGATTATACTTGTCTATGAGGGTGCTGTCCCCTTGCAGATTTAGCATAACGGCATCGAGGTTGACGCTGTGGAGTACGCCGCCGGGCGCGTAGTAAACCGTATGCACGCCGGCCAGCAACGGCTCGATGGGCTGCCAGAGCAGGCTGTACAGCGAATTGCCGCCGTTGATACGCTGATACCTTTTGTCCGGATACTTTTCGCAGAGCAGACCGTCGAGCGGCCGCTGCTCACAGAGCAGCACAAAGTGCGGGCAGGTATCTTCGGGCAACAGCACAAGCGCGGCATACATGACGCTATCGGTCTCTTCGGGGTTATAGTAGCGGTAGTGGATGAACTCGACCGCCGCCTCTCCCGCACGCAGGCGATCGCGCGCGTTGTGCCAGCGCGGCGCCTGGCGTGCCTCTCCGAAAGCGGGCAGTTTCCGGGTAAGTGTTTTTTCATAGACCTCCGCTTCGGCCTCAAGTTCGGCAACGTACCTGCGTTCGGCGATGGGCTTGGCGTACTCACTGGCGAGACGGCGCTTACAACCCTGCCAACGGTCAAAAGTGTCGCGGGTGAGGCTGTCCGCCTGGGCAACAAAACGGGCGAGGTGGCGGCCATTTTCGAGCAGATAACCGTTGTAGAAAAGCGCGTTGTCGAAACCCGCACGGTTGAACTCCGGGGCGGGGTAGACTTGGGCAAATGACTGGAACAGCGCCAAATCGTCTTCAAAAGTAAACAGGTAGGAAAGCATCTGGCTTTCGGAGAAGTAGGCGGCGGATTTTTCGATGAGCCGGCGAATGAGATTGTTCAGTTCGAGAAAAAGGGAGGCGGATTCGGGGATGCGGTTTGTTGATCTGTAAAGCCGGGCAAGGTCGTTTACAGCGGCGGCATAGCTCGCATGCTCTTTGCCCAGTGTTTTTGCAAAGATTTCTTTCGCTTCCAAAAACAGTGACTCTGCTTTACCAAATTCGCCTTTCCGGGCATACAATTGGGCAAGATTTTGCAATGATGCGGCATAAGATTGGTGGTTCAAGCCCACAGTGTTGGCCCAAATGCCTTTGGCTTCCAGAAAAAGTGACTCTGCCTTGGAATACTGTCCGCTATTTGAATATAATTGAGCAAGATTGTTTATTGAAGCGGCATAGTCGGGGTGCGAATCGCCGAGTGTTTGCAGTCTTCTATTTTTGGCCTCCTCCAAAAGCATCTCAGCATCTTTATACTTTCCGGTTTTATAGTACAAATTGCCAAGGTCAGCCAGAGCGGTGGCATAATCCGGGTGGTTTTTCCCGGATACTTTTTCTAAAATACGAATAGCTTCCTGACAAGTCGATTCTGCTTTGTTATATTGCCCAACGTCGGAAAATAAAGCGACGAGGTTGCTCAACGTAGCGGCATAAGGGTGATTGTCTTTTCCCAACGTTCTTTCTATGATGTTTTTTGCTTCTAGGAAAAACAACTCTGCCTTACCGTATTGTCCGATCTCATAATAAAAAGTAGCGAGGTTGGTCAATGTATACACATAATATTCGTGTTCCTTTCCGAACAGTATTTCGAAAAGCAGGTTTGCTTCAATATAAAACTGCTTTGCTTTGATATATTGTCCGGTTTTGAAATAGAACAAGGCAAGATTGTTCAGGGTGGCAGCATAATCCAGCGACACTTTACCCGGGGATTTTTCCTGAATGGCTTTGGCCTCCAAATAGAAGGCTTCTACTTTGTCGTATTTCCCCCAATCATTATATAAAGCTGCAAGGTTGGTAAGGTTAACGGCATATTCAGGGGATTCCTTCCCAAACGTTTTTGCAAAAATATTTTTGGCTTCCAAATAACAGGATTCTGACTTTTCATATTGCCCCAGTTTATAATACACCATGCCGAGGAGATGTAAGGTGATTGCATATTCACGGGATTCTTTTCCAGGGGTTTTCGCCCGGATTTCTTTTACTTCCAACGCCAGCGGTTCTGCCTTGTCATACTGACCTAATTCTTTGTGCAAGGTGGCCAGGTAGCTCAGGGACAAGACATAGTCAATGTGTCCCTTACCCAGTACTTTCTCGCGAATGTCCTTTGCCAGTACACAAAACGGCTCTGCCTCTTTAAACTTTCCCATTTTTATATAAATCTCTGCATGGATATGGACGCAGTTTGCATAGCCTACGCTCATTTTCCCTAACCCGGCTTCCGCTTTATCTTTCGCGGCCCCGATCACCTGGAATGCCTGGTCAAAATTATTCTGCTTTATAAACGTCTGACATGTTTGTATCAAACTATCCACCTCTTTCGCCACAGTGATGGAGTCCGGAGTTTGAGCAAAAAAGGAAAGCGGCAAACAAAAGAGCAGGGCAAACAGGAAGTGTTTCATCGCGTTTAGTTTTTACCGTTTTGTTGTATTGTATGTTATTTGGTTTGTATAAATTCCATTTAACCAACCTACTTAC
>JAKLJF010000889.1 GCA_023151335.1 Thermoanaerobaculia bacterium
GAGGTAAACATCCAGATATGGCAATTGCGGCGTGGTCAGTTGCCGGCGCAGCCAGTCGTCGAGTTTTGGGCTGGAGAACGGCACGTTGAACAGCAGGTCGAGCGTGAATTTGAACGTCGCATCGGCCAGAATTACATAATCCTCGGTGATCGTAGTTTGGTGCATGCATTGCTGAATGGCCAGCGGCTGGCCCTGTTCATCCAGCACTCTCCATTTATCGAGCGGACCGTTGCCGCCGTTCCAGCGCAGCAGGTAGACTTCAGGCAGATCGGCAGCGGCGCTTTTCTGGCGTTGATAATGACGGAAAATACCGCCAATCCAGTTCAGCGCATGGTGTTCCAGATCCTGCGTTTTTTCTTCGAGGCGGCGTTCTACCTCAGCGAGGATTGCATCGTGCCCGCCCAGGCCCTGGCTTTCGAGGGAGCCCACCACGTCGTCGAATACCTTTTCCAGGACTTTTACATCTGTTTCAAAAAGGAATTGCAACGATTCGTTTTGCAGCAGCAGCTGCATGTCTTTGGTGAAATTGACAAAGAAAAATTCCTTTGTGCGGGGGTCGAAGGTAGGGTGGGCCGAAGCCTGTACGATTCCAAAGGGGAAAAGCCAGGGTGGGGTGGAGGTGGTCCATTGGTTGTTGGCGCCGATGGCCGTTTTTACTTGCAGGCTCAGGGGGTCGAATTCCCATGGCCGCCCGGCGTCGTAGCAGGCCGCCAGCCGGGCGCCGGGATCGCCGTCGAACCGAAAGGGTACGATAGCCGTGTTGAGCAGATTGCGGCTGCCCAGGTCGAGCGCCAGGCGCGTGATACCCATGTTGTAAAAGTGGTACAGCGTGCCATAGCCATTGGGGTTGGCGTGTTTGGTGGCCACATCGGCCCAATAGTCGGGCGGTCGCATCAGGCCGGTTTTCACGTGTACCTTTCCTTGTCCCAGATCGAACCGAAAGAAATACCCGTCTCCGTTCATCACCGGGCTGCCGCTTTCCTGGTTGCCGGGCGGATAGGGCAGTCCGCCGGAGTTCACCGTGCCCACGGGTGAAGTGATATACACGTGGCCATACCAATCGGAGGGAATGACGCCGGATTTTACCTGCAGGTCGACGGAAATTTCCTTGCGGCTGGCTGCAATCAGGGGGCGGTTGACGGAAGGGTTGATGTCCGGCATGTTTTCAAAGTATGTTTCTGCAAAGTTGGGTAAATTTTGCAGAAATTTTGTTACGCCGGAAAAATGCGCATTCTTTTTACACCGTCTCGCCCACGAACACCGCTGTCAGATACTCGCGGTTCATGCGCGCGATATTTTCCACGGAAATTTCTTTCGGGCATTCGGCTTCGCAGGCGGTCACGTTGGAGCATTTACCGAAGCCTTCCTTGTCCATTTGGGCCACCATGTTCATCACGCGGCGTTTGCGTTCCACTTCGCCTTGCGGCAGCAGGGCCAGATGGCTCACCTTGGCCGCGGTGAACAGCATGGCCGAGGCATTCGGGCAGGCGGCCACGCAGGCGCCGCAACCGATGCAGGCCGCGGCATCGAAGGCGCGGGAGGCCTGTTCTTTTTCGATGGGAATGGCGTTGGCATCCTGCGCCTGGCCGGTATTGACGCTAACGTAACCGCCGGACTGGATGATGCGGTCGAATGCCGAGCGATCCACCACGAGGTCGCGGATGACGGGGAATGATTTGGCGCGGAACGGCTCGATCACGATAGTGTCGCCGTCCTTATAGTGGCGCATATGCACCTGGCAGGTGGTGGTACCTTTCATGGGGCCGTGCGGGCGCCCGTCGATCACCAGCGAGCAGGTGCCGCAGATACCCTCGCGGCAGTCGTGTTCGAAAGCCACGGGTTCTTCGCGTTTCGCCACGAGTTGTTCGTTCAATACATCGAGCATTTCCAGGAAGGACATGTGCTCGTTCGCGTTATCCAGTTGGTAGGTGACAAATTCGCCTTTGTATTTGCCGCCCTGGCGCCAGATTTTGAGCGTCAGTCTCATATCATTGAGTGATTGAGTGATTGAGTGATTGAGTGATTGAGTGATTGAGTGATTATTTGTCAGTATATAGTGCCTTGCGGTCTAATTGTATTTAAAATAACCTTCTTCTTTTTCAAATCCCGTTGGGTGTATGATGGTGTGAGTGGTATATATTGTTTTTTGTCTGGTATTGAGTTCAATTGTCCAGGTTTGGGAGCCTGCATGAAACGACGATTTATAAAGCGTATCCATTTCGTTTAAATATATGCAAAACGGCGCTATTGTATTTGTACTGCATCCCTCCGCCTGGAAACAATGCTCACCCTCCGGTTTGAAAGTTATGCTGCTGCTCAACGTATCATAGATTTCATAATTTTGCGGACCAAAATTTTTTTTCTGCGTATAACAAACACCGTTATATGTCCCGGTCAACAGTTCATTGATGTTGCTGTCCCGGTCATTTTTTTTGCAAGCAGCCAGCGCAACCAGCAGTATAGTGAAGACCAGCAGACTGAAATTTTCGATAGTGCGTTTCATAAATAAA
>JAKLJF010000088.1 GCA_023151335.1 Thermoanaerobaculia bacterium
GGGCAAGCCAGGAGCGCTTATTTGCGGTTTTTTATAACTATGCTATGACGATCGCCCGCCGTTACATGGGCAATACGGAAACAGCCGAAGAAGTTGTGAACGATGCATTCTTTAAGGTTTTTACCAAAATTCATTATCTGACGGGTGAACAACCGTTCCGGCTTTGGTTGCGACGTATCGTGATCAATACCGCTATCGACCGGTTTCGCTCACAGATTGGCGATCTTCCGCATACGGAATTGAAGCCCTGGCATGAAGTTGAATCAGACTCCGGTATCGTTGAAGAACTCACCCGCGAGCAGATATTGGCTATGATCGACCGGCTTTCCCCGGCCTACCGGGCAGTATTCAATTTATATGTCGTGGATGGATTTTCGCACGATGAGATCGCACAAACCTTGAATATCAGCGTAGGTACCTCCAAGTCGAATCTGGCACGGGCACGTCAACAATTGAAAACCATATTCTATAATGATTTTGAAATGACAGGTAAAATATGAGCGATTTTGACAAATATTTTGCCGAAAGGCTCGAACAGGAAGGTCAGTTCCCGAACCGGGAAAAAAACTGGAAGGCAATGTCCAAACGCCTCGATGCTTTTGATACCGGAATGCGCGGGTATGCCTCTCATTTGCGTTACTGGCAGACTGCAGCCGCCATTTCCGTGGTTGTCATGGGTTTGCTGTTTGGCAAAATGCATCAAATGCACCGGGATATCGCCAAATTGCAGCTGATGATTGCCAGTATTCAACAAGATAAAAACGGACAGCCTTTGCCTGACCCGTTACATAAATCCCTGGAAAAAAACGCGGGTTGGGAAGCAGGCTTTCTACAAGGTCAGCAAGCGCCTGGCCTTAAACGGCATTCGTTTCCCCAGTCATCCATGCAATACCTGACTGTGGGCGCGCCATTGATGTTCCGGCAAAACAGCGAAAGCGGTTTTACCCGGTTTTCTTCAGAAAAACCCGATGCTACGGCTGTAGCCATGCCGAGCCCGTCCAATGATTTATCCGAAACCGGCACAAAAGACAGGAAATTAACATCAGTGCCCCTGAGCCCTCTGCCGGGTACGATCACCACGCCGGAACGCTCCCAATCAGTACAGATTTCTCCAAAATCAGCCTCCGTTGTAACGCCGTGGATCAAGCCGGTCAGGCATAATTTTTCCAAATACAGGTTGGGCGTTCAAACTTCACTCGGACTGCCAATGCCGCGAGGCCAGGGCATATCCTCGCTTAACGGGGCCGGCCTGACGGCAGAATATACCATATTGCCGAACCTCCGGCTGAGCGGTTCAATTGACTGGATGCGCCATGAAATAAACAGCGACACATTTATGGAACGGCAACATTTCCCCCATTCGCATCCCAAGCCAAAATTTGGCTACCGGCTTTCCCAGGTGGAAGGCACTCAGCGAAGTCAATACTATTCTGTAGGGGTCTCGTATACGCTGCCGGTCCGGTTTGCTGTTCGCCCGGTATTCCGGGTAGCGCATACCTGGGTGCACTGGTCCTCCTCCCTGTATAACTTTGAATTTGAAAAAAAGTGGGTGTTTTCCCCGCCTTTTGTACCAAAACATGATTATGAACCCGGAAAATCGGAATCCGAATGGTTGAAAAACAATTGGCGTTTTGGCGCCGGATTGGAATATGAAACCCAGCGGTGGATAGCCGGCGTATGGGCAGATTATTCGACCAACAGGTCGGCAAAAAATCCGGTTTTCGACATTTTGTTCCTCCGGGCAGGCGTTGAATATAAGTTCGACTAAGACCCGGATGTAAAATTTTGGTCAGGGTGAAGCAAATATATCTTGTCCGGCGTCTAACCGGGCTACCTTTACGCATTAAAATCTGTTAGATGAGCAAGGTATTTTCTGCCCAACCAGCCGCCGCCAGCGGCGACATACTTCACAACGATCTGCTGTTACGTGTAGCGCGCGGCGAACCAACAGACCGCCCCCCTGTTTGGCTGATGCGGCAAGCCGGTCGCATATTGCCACAATACCGGGCGCTCCGCTCCAATTTTCAGGACTTTAAAACCTTTGTCAAAACCCCGGAAGCGGCAGCCGAGGCCACTGTACAACCAGTCGACGAACTCGGCGTGGATGCCGCCATTATTTTTTCCGATATACTGGTAGTGCCGGAAGCCATGGGCCTGAACTATGAAATGATAGAGGCAAAAGGCCCGCGGTTTCCGGAAGTGATTGAGAAAAAGGCGGATGTTGACGCGCTGATCAGCGGAGAGAACGCCGCAGAACGCCTGTATTATGTTTTCGAAGCCCTGCGTCTGTCCAAACAAATACTGGCTGGGAGGGTTCCCCTGATCGGTTTCGCCGGGGCGCCGTGGACCATTCTGGCCTATATGGTGGAAGGCAGCGGCAGTAAAACTTTCTCACGTGCCCGGCGCCTTTTATACGCCGAGCCAGCCCTTGCACACAACTTGCTCCAGAAAATTACCGATACCACGATTGCCTATCTTCAGCGGCAAGTGGCCGCGGGCGCCAATCTGCTCCAGTTGTTCGATTCCTGGGCGGGCGAGCTGCCGCCGGCACATTATCGCACCTTTGCCGTTCCTTACCTGCAACAAATATGCGAGGCCTTGCCGGATGTGCCAAAAACAGTTTTTGCCAAAGGCGCCTGGTTCGCACTCGAAGACCTGGGAGAACTGCCTTGTGAAGTGATTGGTTTGGACTGGAACATACCCCCCGCTTTTGCCCGGGCCCGGACGGGTGAATCCAAAGCTTTACAGGGGAATCTTGATCCCTGTACCTTGTATGCCGATGAAAAAACAATAGCAGATGAGACGAATGAAATGCTCCGGCAATTCGGCCGCCGCCATATCGCCAATCTCGGACACGGCGTATATCCTGATACGCCTCTTGAAGGGGTGAAAGTATTTGTGGAGACAGTAAAAAAATGGAACTACGGTAAGCAAGTTTGAAGAGGGATTCCTCTTAATACGGCCGGACCTCGCCTGCGCATAAATGAACGAAACGTCAGAATGTTTTCGGCGGCAACTGAGATTAGAGTAGAAAACGGGAAAAATAAAATTGGGCTGTAACGGGATTACCGGAACAGCCCAATTTGTTTTTGTTCAAAAAAAATCAGTCTTATCATGGAAACCGATGATCATGGACGGGCCCTACATCATCATTTCTTCTTTTACGGAATTGGTTTTTTCTTTTCCGCGCTTTGCCAGATTCGTGGCCTCCTGCACCAGGTTCTGGATTTTGCTGTTTACCCCTTCTACCATTTCATCCAGACGATCTTTGGCATTATCTACCAAATCTTCACCTTTCCGCATGATTTTTTTACGGGTATTAGACCCTTTGTCGGGGGCGAGTAAGATGCCGAGTAATGCGCCAGCTACGAGCCCGCCAAATACGCCAAGCAATATTTTTCCGGATTTCATAATAAAACAATTTTATGATGAGTAAATGTTATTTTCGAAGTCTGTAACAAAAAAAACATAAAAATGTTTAAAAAAATACCGGATTTTTTTATAGAACCGGAATTGTCAGAGCAGCGTAGTTCCGGAAGTCATCCATACGCCGAAACCAGCCCAGCCCAAAGCTTTTAGTGCTCTCCAGCGTATGCAGGAAGTTTCTTTTTGCGCGGTCCAGGTCTTCAAATACGATCCGCTCACCCTTTTGCTGGATCAACTCATGCAGTGCGCCGAGGGTCTTGACGCCTATTTTGCCGTCAACTTTCAAAGGGTTTTCGGGCCTGTGCATATTCAGGTATCCTTGCAGATTTTTCCCGGCGGTGACCGGCCCGCTTCCCCAGGCCCAATCGGTCATAAATTCCGCAATAGCCTGGCTTTCAATCTCGTCGCCTTTAACAGCATCCCAGAATAATTTCTTGTAGATTTTGAGCCAGATATTATCCGGCATTTGAAGGAATAATTCGGGTGTGGCGGAGTATCCCAGTTTTTGGGCATTGGTAGAAAAGGTTTCCCAGGTGATCCCTTTATTCGTATGATAAACCAAACCAGCCGGACGGGGGAATTTTGCGGCGGGGTCTTTGGGGTTTTTGCTCTTTCCACCTTCCCATTTTTTGATGAGGGCAATGTTGGCGTTATTTATATCAGCCATTGTGAGGAAATTAATAATGTTAACAGATAAAAGGTTTATTTACTGCAAAGGCAACAACCGTGAACCGTGATTTTATGCGCTATTTTTTTCTTTTGTTAACAACCGTACCCGGAATTCTGTGCCTTTTCCGTATTCGCTGGTGAAATCGATTTCGCCGTTCATCAGTTCCACGTACCGTTTGACAATATACAAACCTAGGCCGGTACCCTGAATATTGGTGGCATTGGCCGCCCGGAAAAAGCGGGAGAAAAGGTGTTTTTGATCAGATTCCGGAATGCCAATACCGTGGTCGATCACCCGGAGTGTTATTTCATCGGGCGTAATTGACGTAATCACCCGAATCTGGGAATGTTCCGGAGAATATTTTATCGCATTTGAAAAGAGGTTGATCAACACATGTTTGAATAGGCCGGGATCTATCTGTGCTGTATCTGCTCCTTCGTGCTGATATTCGAATCGTTGTCCTTTCTGGAACAGGGGTTTCATTTCGCCGGCAACTTCCTCAAACAGTTCACGCAGGTTGGTTTCCCGCAAATTAGCCTCTGTTTTACCTTCCTCCAGTTTGCCCAGCGACAAGAATTCCGTCAGGATGGTATTCAGATTGTTCACGGCTGTTTTGATCCGCAGGCTGTGTTTTTTCACATTTTCAAAGTCCTGGCGATCCGCATAAGTGCCGATCAGCGCTGCCGAGGACAGCACGGTGCTGAGCGGTGTTCGGAACTCATGCGATGCCATTGAGACGAAACGGCTTTTTAATTCGCCCAATTCCCGTTCTTTATCGAGGGCAAGTGCCAGGTCGTTTCTGGTTTTTTCCAATGCCTTGGTGCGGTCGCGTACTTTTTCTTCCAACCCCTCGTTCAAATTTTGCAGCGCCGCGGCCAACTGTTCCAGTTTTTGGTTTTGCCTTACAATGCGTTGTTCGTTCTCCCGCCGGATCGTATTATCCACTACAAATGCCATGACAAATTCGCCCTGCGCGGTACGGAAAGGGCTGAGGCTGACTTCTACGGGAAATTCTGTGCCGTCCTTCCGTACTGCCGACAAATCATACCCTAAGCCCATAGCCCGTGGGCGCGGGTTGGCCCTGTAGTCACTGCGGTGTTGCTCATGCTGCCGGGCCAGTTTGCGGGGGATCAGTACCTCTATAGGTTTTCCCAGAAGTTCTTCCGCCGGATACCCGAATAAGTGCTCAGCAGCCGGATTTAGCCGAACGATCTGTCCCCGGTTGTTGGTGACAAGTATGCCGCTGGTAGCATAGCGGAAAAGTGCGTGGAACTGTTCATCCTGCAATTCCTCATCCTGCCGCATGGTCAGAATGGTGATTACCAGGAAGCAGCCTGCCCATATACCGGCAACACTGATCACGCGTGAGAACAATAGTTGATCGATGGGCGCCGTGTTGCCGTGTTGATACTGTATAAACACCGCCAAAATGGTCAGGGCCGTGGCGAAGATACCCATCAGTACCACGTCGTTGCGCTCCCGGAAAAAAACACCCAGAATGATGACCAGCAGGTAGGTGAAAGAGATGTTGCTCTCCTGTACAACCCAGGCATCGAGGATAAAAATCCCGCCCATGAACAACCAAACCAACAACATCGGGGAATTTCGCAAGCTGAATTTTGCATTCATATACCGCGCGTTTGCGCCAAAAATAAAGACTCCGGGCGTACCTGTACTTTAATTTTAGCAAGAAATACCCTATGTCTTGTTCCGGATGCGCCAAAATGCCTGTTTTTGTGGATTACGCCGTTCATTGGCTACCAGCCAATGATCGGTATCCCACCACAGGGCCGATTCGAATTGCCGGGCGATGAAACATTTGGGCAAACGCCGCCCGACGCGCCGCCCGCGCAAAAACTGGCTGCCGGAAAAGTCCCGAAAAAAGTATACTGTGGCTTTTGTATAGGGGATAAACCCCAGCTTCTTGCCAATGATATAGGCTGTTAAGGCCAGCGTCCGGCCGTCTGGACTCAGCGCGGCCCCCGTAACCACCCGCTTCTTCAGCACCAGGCTGTCGCGCAAATTGGCTATGTACCTGCCCGGTTGAGCGGGCAGCACATAGTGTTTGGTCACAAAATTGCCCTTGAATACATTTTTAGAAAACAAATGCAGGCTATCCCGGAAAAAAACCATCGCTTCACAGTTGAAATTCCAGGCGCGTTCGTCACCGGGCGGAAAGGCGTCCTGATCAGGATAACGGAATTGAATGGAATCCAGCGCGCCACTGGCCGGGTGATAGCGAAAAATGCATAGATTCTGACGGGCATTTTTATTGTTGCCAAAATCGCCGATATACAAATAACCCGAACTATCGCTCGTCAGGTCTTCCCAGTCGCGGTTGGGCACGGGCAATTTCCGTGTTTCAAGGAGCGTTCCGGTGAACGGATCAACGCGAAAAAGTTCAGGCGGATTGCGGCTGTCGTTCAGCATCCAGAGCGCGCCATCGGGAGTACGCGTTATGCCGGATACTTCCCGGATAGCCGTGGGCAAAACGGTTCGGCGGGCCGGCAGTTTCTGAGAAAACAGGATGTGGGGAATAAAAAACAAAACAATCATCCAATGGCAACCATTGGGCCGGCAGCAAGACATAGACTTCAGTCGTTAAAAGTAGTTTTGACATGTATTGAGGGGATGTGCCAGCAAAGCAAAAGATATACCGAATTTAAAAAACTGCCTTTTTTTTATTCGGTACGCAAATTTTTTTGCCGGGGTTGGTCAAAGCTGCTTCTAAACAAGGATAAAAAATATCAGGAAGCCGGAATGACGCTCATCAGCATGGTGCCGGATAAGGGTGCGAGCAGATGACTGGAAAACTTTCCAAGTGACGAAGTGCCGACTGTGCCCGATTTTTGTCCTGGCTGGATTACGGGCTGCAGAAAAAAGGCGTATTGCCCGGGTTGGCCGGGCGTTACTTTTTGTATGACATTGCCCAGGCGGCTTTCCGCGGTAGCCTGCTGGTCGGCATTGCGCAGCAACAGATAGGTTTCCACTGTCTGGCCGATCCAGTTGTTCATAAACCGGAAGTCGTGAAAGCCCGAATTTTTTTCAGTCGAAGCCCAGGAGGCCAGTAGGTCGAACTGTACGGCGGATTGCGGCGTGGGATTTTTGACAACGCCGCTCACCGTGTAAATTTTCCCGCCCAAACCCATCAGGGATTGTCCGACTATATGAACGGAGCCAAACAGTTTCCTGGCCGCCGCTTCAGTTAGAACTATCTGACCGGGCTTGTTCAAAGCGGTGGCAGCATTGCCCTGGATAAATTCGGGTTTGAAGACCTGCAAAAAAGCCGGATCGGCAAAAGACCAGCGATTGGTGGTAAAGTTACGCCCCATATTACCCAGCGTAACCGCCTCCGGCCAAATCATGATCCGGGCAGCTGCCTCTACTTCCGGCATACCGGTAGCCAGCGCGGGCGCCATCAATCCGGGGGTTTTGATGGACGGGAGACGTTCTTCGCCTGGCTTTTCAATCCATTTGTTTACTTTAAAGATGCGGTCTGCATCCTTGGGTAAAGCGTCCCGCCAGGGTTCGGTTTGCATAAAGGCCGAAGCCAGCAAAACGGCTATCAGACCAAACAGCAAGCTCCCGGATGCGGCCGCAACCTGTGTTTTGTCGGCCTGAATGGGGGGAAACACGGAAGAAAAAAAGCGCCGGATCATAGCTGAATAATTTTGCCCGCAGAATAATAGGACGGTTAATTGTTTAAGTTGATCTTTATAATTCAATGATTGTGCCAGCAGTGTAAACAACTGAATTATAAATGTTTGTGTAAATTTGCATGCAGAAAAGTGTTCATTTCCGAACACTTTGTGTTCAAAATCAAACGAATGAAGCATTTCGATTTTTTGATCGTCGGCGCCGGTATTTTTGGCGTCACCGCGGCCGTGGCGCTGCTGAAGCGAAAATACAAAGTAGGCATCCTTGATCCCGGCCCGGTTCCGCACCCACTGGCGGCCTCCACCGATATCAGCAAGGTGGTGCGAATGGAATATGGCGCCGACCGGGAATACATGGACATGGTAGCCGAATGTATCGACGGCTGGCATGCCTGGAATGAACAGTTCGGCGATACGCTGTATCACGAAACCGGATTTTTAATGTTGTGCCGGCAACCGGTTGAAGCCGGTTTGAACCAATTTGAAGCCGCGAGTTACGAAAACCTGCTGCTTAAGGGCTATCACCCCGTGCGGCTCGATGCTAATGCGCTTCGTGCCGGGTTTCCCGCCTTTAACCCGGACGTATATCCGGAGGCGTTTTTTAACCCGAAAGCCGGTTTTGCCGAATCGGGCAGGGTAGTGCGGGCGCTGGCGGAGTATGCCATCCAACTGGGCGCCGATATTTTCGAGGGGCAAACCGCCGGATCGTTCAATCAATCTGGCGGCCGGGTTACCGGTGTTTTTACCCGGGAAGGGGACTATTTTGAAGCAGGCCACACGGTGGTGTGTGCCGGTGCGTATACGCCTTATCTTTTTTCAGAACTGATGCCCAATATGCGCATCACCGGGCATCCGGTTTTTCACCTGAAACCAAGCCGGCCGGAATTGTTCGCGGCGCCCCTGTTTTCCGTATTCACAGCCGATATCTCGAACACCGGTTGGTACGGATTTCCATCACATCCCCGCGAAAAGGTGGTAAAAATCGCAAACCACGGCATTGGTGTCGAATTGCACCCGGAGCGGGACGAACGGGTAGTTACGGAGCAGGATGTATTTCTGTTCCGGCAATTTTTGCGCGAAAGCCTGCCGGCATTGGCCAATGACCCGATTGTTTTTACCCGGCGCTGCCTGTATAACGACACCCTCGATGGCCATTTCTGGATCGACAGACATCCCGCGCTTGCCGGGTTGACCGTTGCTGCGGGCGGCAGCGGTCACGCGCTTAAAATGGCGCCGGTATTAGGCGATATGATCGCGTCGGTAGCCGAGGGTGGCGGCCACAAATGGTCGGCCCGGCATCGCTGGCGAAGCCTGACCAGCGACACGAAGCAGGCGGAGGAAGCCAGGTTCAAATTGCAATAATCAGACCGCTTGCGTCAGTTTCCGCTGTTTCGCCCATTCTTCTTTCTTTACAAAAATAATCGGGATAAAATCGTCGGTCGGTTCGCCGATCAGGTACAGCATCCAATCCTGATCGTATTCTTTTAAAATATTCCGGACACATTCCACCCGGCTGATTTTGGGAAGTTCGCAGTCCGACCAGTAAAACAGCTCTACCCGGTAATGCACCTGCTGGTGTTTACCGTTGATGGTCATTTGAATTTCAATCTCCTGCTTGCCGGGGCCCGACGGGATTGGAATAGCAATGTGTGGCATACCTGGAAATCTTTTATAAATGATTGATTCTTATTCGTTTCGCAAACTGTTCACCGGATTGGCCAGCGCTGCCCGCATACTTTGGAAACCTACCGTGACAACGGCGACCAGCATGGCCAATAACCCCGCCGTCAAGGGTATCCACCAGGCAATATCCGTCCGGTAGGCAAAGCCTTCCAGCCAACGCTGCAGACCGTACCAGGCCAGCGGCGTGGCCAGCAGCAAAGCAATAAAGACCAGTTTTATAAAATCGACCGACAACAACCTTAAAATACCTGCGATCGAGGCGCCCAACACTTTGCGAATGCCAATTTCTTTGCTTCGTTGCGCGGTAAGGAAGGTGGCCAGGCCGAACAAGCCCAGGCAGGCGATGAACAATGCCAGCCCGGTAAATAACAGCACGCCCTTGCCGATGATTGCTTCTTTTTCAGATAATTCCGCCAGGCTTTCGTCCAGGAAATAATAGGAAAACGGTTTGCCTGGCGCCATTTTTAACCACAGGTCTTTTGCATTTTGGAGGAATTCCCCGGTCCTTTCGGGCGCTACCCGGGCGATAGCGTAAAAATGCTGCCGGGGCTTATATTGCAATACAAGCGGGCCGACGGGGTTGTGGAGGGTTTCATAATTAAAATCACTAACGACCCCAATGACTTTCAGTTTTCCATTGAGTTGAGCGCCAAGCGGATCGGCGCCCAATCCGAGGGTTTTCACAGCCATTTCATTCAGGATCACATTGGACGTATCGGTCGGCATTTCGGCGTTAAAATTCCGGCCCAACTGCAGTCGCATTTCCAGTGTTGGAATGAAGCCTCCGTCCACCATGAACGACTTTACCGAAATTGGCTGAGGCATTTCCGGCGTTTGATAGGTCTGAAAGTACATCGTACTTCCGGCGGGCAAACTGGCGCTCAGGCTGGCAGCTTCCACGCCATTTTGCAGGGACAGTTCCCGGTGAAACGCTTGGGCTTTTTCGCCGAGTAAATCGACGTTTTCAACAACGCATATCCCGTCGCGCCGAAAGCCCCAATCCCGTTGCTGCATAAAATCGAGTTGCCGGAAAACGCCCAGGCTTCCGATCAGCAGCATCAGTGCGAGCGTAAACTGCCCCACTACGAGGGCGCTGCGCAGGTTTTTATTGCCTTGCAGCCCCCACTCGCCCTTCAGGACAGTGGTGGGCTGAATCCGGGACAGAAACAGCGCCGGGTAAATACCGGTCAGAATGCTCACTGGCAGGGCGAAAAGGATCATGCCGGCATTTAGTTCGAAGCGATAACGCGTAAGATCGAGCATTGTGGAGCCGGTTATTTCCTTAAATGCGGCCAACAGCCCGGCTGCTGCCAACAAACCAACACCCGCTGCGCCCAACCCGAACAAGACCGATTCCAGCAACAAATCGCGGATCAGACCACCCCGGCTGATGCCCAGCGTTTTTCGAATACCGATCTCTTTTGCCCGCACGGAGGCCCGTGCTGTCACCAAATTGACGTAATTCACCATGGCGATCAGCAGAATAAAACACCCGATCAGCAGAAAGCCATACACCTTGTCGGGGTCGCCGCCGCCGCCTGTTTCAAAATTGAGCCTGGATTGCAGGTAAATATCGCGAAATGGTTGGACAATCCATCTGAAACTGGTATTCCCGTTGAGCCATAAATTGAATGGTGTGTTGCCGCCATAAAGCGGATAAATTTTTGTCCGCAACATATCCTGGAGGCTCTTTTCCAAATCCTTGACAGAAGCGCCTTCCCGGAGGCGCACATAACTGTAGAATGCTGCCGAATACCATTCCGGTTGTACTTTGTTCTGCAACTTGGAATACAAAGGCAGCCACATGTTGCCGTCGAGATGCGAAGCGTGCGGCAGGGCGCCAACGACCGCGGTCACCCGGTAATCTTTACCCGCTTCTCCCGCTCGGATCGTTTGACCCACTGCCGGCTCATCGCCGAAATACTTTTTGGCTAAAGTCGCCGATAAAACCACCTCGTCGGCGCTTCGCATCACGGCGCCCGGGTTTCCGGAAAGGAAAGGATAGCCGAACATCCTGAAAAACAGGGAATCCACATATAACACATTCTCCTCTTCAAACGTCCGCTCACCGATGATGACCTTTTCTGTACTGTATTTTTTCAACCGGGTGCCACATTCTACGGCCGGGCAGTGGGCCAATATTTCGGGCACCAGGGCTTCGGGCCCGCTGGCAAAACCGCCCATGTTCATAAAACTGCAACCCACCCGGTAGGTGCGTTCTCCTCCGTCGAAGAAACGGTCTACTCTGAATTCCTGCCAGGCAAATAACAGGGCTAAAAACGCGCAGGCAAGCCCCAGGCCGAACCCCAACAGATTGAGCGACAAATAACCCGGATGGCGCAACAGGGCGCGCAGGGCAAAAATAATATGACGTATCCAAGGCATAGGCCGCACCAGAGTTGTTCTATAAAATTCCTGCCATTGCCACAAACGTCATGCCACTACATGTAATACTCTGAAAATGAGTATTTAATGTAAAAAAAATAGCCTAAGGTGTTCAATTCCGGACAGGCTGTTGTACGGCGGCGGACAATAGGGGTGAAAAAGTTAAAATGTAAAAGGCCCTGTCCG
>JAKLJF010000890.1 GCA_023151335.1 Thermoanaerobaculia bacterium
CTGCACGGAGGTGATGGAACCGCGTTTGGTGGAGGTGATGCGTTCCTGCATCAGACCCATTTCGGTGGCCAGGGTGGGCTGATAACCCACGGCGGAGGGCATACGGCCCAGCAGCGCGGACACCTCGGAGCCGGCCTGGGTGAACCGGAAGATATTGTCGATAAAGAACAGGATATCGCGGCCGCCGGCGGGGTCGCTCAGGTCGCCGTCGCGGAAATATTCAGCCATGGTGAGGCCGGAGAGGGCCACGCGGGCGCGGGCGCCGGGCGGTTCGTTCATCTGGCCGAACACGAGGGTAGCCTGGCTCTTGGCCAGTTCGTTTTTGTCCACTTTGCTCAGATCCCAGCCGCCTTCTTCCATCGAGTGTTTAAAGGTCTCGCCGTATTTAATTACGTTCGATTCGATCATTTCCCGCAGCAGGTCGTTGCCCTCGCGGGTGCGCTCGCCCACACCGGCGAATACCGACATCCCTTCATAGGCCTTGGCGATATTGTTGATCAATTCCATGATCAACACCGTTTTGCCCACGCCGGCGCCGCCAAAGAGGCCGATCTTACCGCCTTTGGCATAAGGCTCGATCAGGTCGATCACTTTGATACCGGTATACAGGATCTCCCGCTCGGTAGAGAGGTCTTCGTAGGCCGGCGGTTTGCGGTGGATGATGTACGCATTTTTATCTTTGACCACTTTGCCGATGCCGTCGATCGCTTCGCCCACCACGTTGAACAGGCGGCCGCGCACGGCTTCGCCGGTCGGCATGGCGATGGGGGCGCCGGTGTCGGTGGCTTCCACGCCGCGGGTCAGACCGTCGGTGGAGTCCATAGCGATGGTACGGACGCTGTCTTCGCCGAGGTGGCGCTGTACTTCGAGCACCAGGGTGGAGCCATCCTGGCGTTTTACTTCAAGGGCATTCAAAATTTCCGGCAGTTTGCTGTTGGGACCGCTGAAATCCACGTCCACGACGGCGCCGATGATTTGTTTGATACGACCGATATTTGCCATATAACGAAATGATGTTTGGTATCCGGTGTCGAGGTGTCGGCAGCCAACCACCGGAAGCGAGCCGCCGTTTTCAAAAGCCGCGCAAAAGTACATACATTCCCCATAAAACTAAGCCTGCTCCTGACTTTTTCTCGTTCAAAATATTATTTTGCAAAACAGGCCGCCCCGGACGGCAAAATGTTAATGTTTTAGAAACATGAATAAGGTTTGCGCTAAAAAACCGACTTTTGCCCGTCCCTTCCGGTTTACTTACCCTGCAAAGCATTCCGAATAGCGGCTTTTTGTAAAATGTGAAATAAAATTTGTCGCTGCTCGTTTTTAGGCCCAATGCCTTTAATCCGCAACTTTTTGCCTTCCCAAATTAAAAATCGAGTCCTCTGTCTCATGCTGCGAAAACACACTGGAGCCTTCTGGCTGGCCGTTGCATTGCTTTTTGTATCTTTTGGAACGGCTGTCGCCCAGGAAGAAGCCGACCTGCCTGAACCCGCCGACTCCACCGACCAATTAGTGGCCAAAGGAATTGCGCCCGTTCTCGTTACCGACGCCCAGCTCCGCGAACGCCTCGGGAATCTGAGGGGTTGCCTGACCCTGAAAGCCAACGGCGTGGTAAAAGGGTATATCAAAACGTACGTACAGGTAAAAGCCGAAAAAACCCGCATGATGTTGGGCCGCCGCCTGACGTATTTCCCGCTTTTTGAACAAAAATTGAAAGAAGCCGGCCTGCCGGCCGATCTGAAATACCTGGCCGTGGTGGAATCGGCGCTCAATGCCAAGGCCGTTTCCCGGGTAGGCGCCACCGGTTTGTGGCAATTCATGCCTTATACCGGAAAAGACTACGACCTGCAGCAAACCGGCGTTGTCGACGAACGCAGCGACGCCGTTAAAAGCACCGAAGCGGCCGTCCGGTACCTGAAGGTACTGCACAACCAGTTTAACGACTGGGCTTTGGCGCTCGCCGCCTACAACAGCGGCCCCGGACGCGTAAATGCAGCCATCAAACGGGCGCACAGCCGCGATTTTTGGGCCATCCAGCGTTTTCTGCCGCAGGAAACCCGGAACTACGTGCCGGCTTTCATCGCCGCCACCTATATCTGCAACTACTTCCCGCTGCACAATGTGGAAGTGATCGAGCCCGATTACGATGAACAACTCACCGGCTACATCCGACTACGTGCCGGCCTCCGAGAAAGGATACTACGTGCTGCTGCCCAACCGCGTGATGCCTGCCTTTTTGCGCTACCTGAACGGGCTCGGCGGACGCCGTTACGTAATGGAGGGGCTCAACGCCACGCCCAACACGAACCTGGGCGACGGGCGCTACTGGCAACTCACGGCCACCATCCAGCAGGCCGACCACGTCGACCGGGTGGCGGCCATGCTTGGCTGCCACAGCGAACACCTGAAAGCCTGGAACGACTTGCAATCCGATCATGTACAGGCCGGCGAAAACCTGAAGGTTTGGCGCCCCGTTTATGTATTCAAACACTCGCCCCTGCGCATCGAGG
>JAKLJF010000891.1 GCA_023151335.1 Thermoanaerobaculia bacterium
ATTGCGCGCGGCACGGCCCGCCGTTTGGGTCAATGAACGCATATTGCGCAGGAAACCCTCTTTGTCGGCGTCAAGAATTGCCACAAGCGACACCTCGGGCATGTCGAGGCCCTCGCGGAGCAGGTTTACACCGATAAGGACGTCGTATTCGCCCAAGCGCAGGTCGCGGATGATCTCCACCCGTTCCAACGTCTCCACCTCGGCATGGATGTACCGGGCGCGGATGTTCAGGCGCAGCAGGTAGGCGGTCAGTTCTTCGGCCATTCGTTTGGTGAGCGTAGTCACGAGAGTGCGTTCGTTTACTGCCACCCGTTTTTGTATTTCTTCCATCAGGTCGTCGACCTGGTTCATCGACGGCCGCACTTCGATGGGCGGATCGAGCAGGCCGGTAGGACGGACGAGTTGTTCCACCACCACGCCTTCCGTTTTTTCCAGCTCGTAATCAGCCGGGGTGGCGCTCACAAAAATGACCTGATTGATCTGGCTTTCAAATTCTTCAAAACTGAGCGGCCGGTTGTCGATGGCCGATGGCAGCCGAAAGCCCCAGTTTACGAGCGATTGTTTGCGCGCGCGGTCGCCGCCCCACATGCCGCGCACCTGCGGTATGGTCACGTGACTTTCATCCACGATCATCAAATAGTCGTCCGGGAAATAGTCCAACAGGCAGAAGGGCCGGGTGCCGGGTTCGCGGCGGTCGAAAAAACGCGAGTAGTTTTCAATACCGCTGCAATAGCCCAACTCGCGGATCATTTCAATGTCGAAGGTGGTGCGTTCCCGGATGCGCCGGGCTTCCTGTAGCCGGCCTTCCCGGATGAAATACTTCTCCTGGGCGCTCATTTCGTCCTGGATCTCATTCAGGATCTGGGTAAGCCGGTCTTTGGGCGCCACGTAGAGATTTGCGGGGAATATGGCGGCATTTTCCATATTCTGAATACGTTTGCCGCTGGTCAGTTCAATACTTTCGATACTCTCGATCTCATCGCCCCAGAAAATGACGCGGTAGCCCCAGTCGGCGTAAGGCAGGTTGATGTCCACTGTGTCGCCGCGAACGCGGAATGTGGCGCGGCTGAAATCAGTTTCCGTGCGGGAATACAGGCTGTCGGTCAGGCTGTACAGAAAATTGGTCTTGGAGAGTTTCATGCCCTGGTAAATGCGGATGATCCCGGTTTTATAGTCCTCCGGGTTGCCCATGCCGTATATGCAGGATACCGAGGCCACGATGATGATGTCGCGCCGTCCGGAGAGCAGGGTGCTGGTGGCTTTGAGCCGTAACTTGTCCACCAACTCGTTGATTTGCAAGTCTTTTTCGATGTACGTATCTGTTACGGAAATATACGCCTCGGGTTGGTAGTAGTCGTAATACGAGACGAAATACTCCACGGCATTGTCCGGGAAAAAAGACAGGAATTCGCTGTACAGCTGGGCCGTGAGCGTTTTGTTGTGTGTGAGCACCAGAGTGGGTTTGTTCACCTGGGCGATCACATTGGCCATGGTAAAGGTTTTACCCGAACCGGTAACGCCGAGCAGCACCTGGGCGCGTTCGCCGGAGCGGATGCCTTCCACGAGCTGACGGATGGCTTGGGGCTGGTCGCCGGTGGGTTTGTATGCTGAGTGTAATTTGAAATCCATAAACTTTTTGCTGAAGCAGTGCTTCAAGTTTCTCTTTCGAAGCCGGCAATTGTTATTTCAGTTTAAGCAGGCAAATTTCCCACCTTTTCATCCCAATTACAAAAATTTAAAACAAAATATTTTACATTGTTTTCAAAAACTCAACAACAACACCCCCAAAAAGAAAACCGTCAGATAAATCGCGGCCAGACGTTTTTCAATCGCTACCAAACGGGCTTCTGCCAACTTTTTTGTGCTCACCAGCCAATTGCCGCCCCGGATCACCTGGAGTAAAACCAGGGATATCAAAATATACGCCAGCAGGTAAATTTTATCCATCAACACCATATAGCCGGTGTCTGGCAGGGCGTTGCTGTAGGTTTGCTGCAGAAAAACGGCGGTCAGCAGCCCGCCGATGGGCAGGGAAGAGCGGGTGTCGATATGGGAGGGATGCAGGATGAGGGCGCCAATACTGACAAACATGACCACGATGAGCGGCAGCAGCATTTTCAAAAGGAAATAACTCAGGGGCCGGTTAAGTTCGATAGCAAACGTGAGGTTGCTGTACCGCTGCGCATTTTCCTCCGGATTGCCGAAATCGCTTTTATAGTCGTGTATTTTTGTGACCAGGGAACAGCCTTTCGTGGTCCAACCCACCAACTGCAGGGTATTTCGGATAGCGGCGCCTCTCTCATCCGGCACGTACACCAGTGACTCGGCGTCGTGCTCCGGGTTTTCAATCTGAATGTCGAGCGCGTGTTTATCCAGCGGGAAGTTGCCGAGCAGGAAGGAGTGGAAAAAGCGCCCTTCCACCCGGAAAATCCGGTAATTGGTACCGTCTTTCAGCAGGCTGTCGGTGCCGTCGCCCGAGGGCGCCTGTGCCATGCTCCACTTTT
>JAKLJF010000892.1 GCA_023151335.1 Thermoanaerobaculia bacterium
TCTTTCTCTTCGATAGTTTTCTGCTTCTCGGAAATGGTTTGTTCCTTCTTGGAAATAGTTTGTTCCTTCTCGAAAATAGTTTGTTCCTTCTCGAAAATGGTTTGTTCCTTCTCGAAAATGGCTTTCTCCTTTTCCGCGATGATCCCTTCTTTCGCGGCAATAAGCCGCTGATAATCTTTAAATTCTTCGATCAGTTCATCCTCGGCCTCCATGGTTTGACGAACAACCGGGTCGGCAACCGCTTTTTGCAACCGGCGTAAAAGCGGGCGGTATCGCTCCGGCAAGTCTTCCTCATTCACCTGTAAAAAATGCGGGTCGTCCGCCGTAGCAGACTGGTCGAACAGGGTGAGCAGTTGTTCCAGTTCTGTGCGACGCCGGCCTTTCAGATAAGGGATCTGTATGATGATGCTATCGTGGGTCAGGCTTTCTATGAATTCTTCCTTTTCATGGATTTGTTCGCCGGTAGCGGCGTCTATGTATCTGCGGTTCACCCGTACCACGGGCGCCTTAACGTGATCGAGGGTATGGCCCAGAAAATAAATGCTGAGAATGGGCAACGCTTTGCGGTAAGGATATTCAGCGGCAGGCTCCCGCACCACGTTTTCCTTATTGCCGTATTGTTCGCCCAAATACCTGCGAAAACGCATGATGTCGGTGGCGAGTTTGGCTTTTTGCAATTCCAGGATGATGAGTTCCTGGTTGCCGTGTTCGTCCAGAATCCTGGCGCTGAAATCCATACGGAGTACCATGAGCATTTCACCGACGGGAAAATGGTGTTCGGTAGGCCGGAATTCGAGCGAAACGACCTCGCGGCCGATAATGGCTGAAAGCAGCAGTTTGGCCACTTTTTCGTCGTTCATCAGGTATTTGAAAACGACGTCGTAGATCGGGTTGGCGATTTGTACCATGTGGGGTAGGTTTTGGAAAGATAAAGGTATGCGTTTTGTTTAAAAATTAAAATGCAAATAAACAAAAAGTTTTTATCTTGCTCAATAGGCATACTGCAGGTATTGCTGCTGTATTATGCTAAGGAAAAACCAGCAAATCCTAACTGCCCTCAAAATCAAATTTTTCCTTTTCTTCGCCCCCAAACAAACCTGACTATGCGTACCCTCCTCGTCCTCTCCATCCTGACGTTTTACCTTGCCGCTCCCGCCATTTCCCAAAAAAATAAAACCACCACGCCCGTCGCCATAGCCAAACCCGCCTACGACGAATCCCTTTTCAACGCCATCGAATGGCGCTGCGTGGGCCCTTTCCGCGGCGGACGCTCGGCAGCGGTGACCGGTGTGCCGGGCCAGCCAAACCTGTTCTATTTCGGCAGCACGGGCGGCGGCGTATGGCGCACCAACGACGGCGGCCGCACCTGGGAAAATATCTCCGACGGCTTTTTCGGCGGCTCCGTGGGCGCCGTGGAAGTGGCGCCTTCCGACCCCAACGTCATCTTCGTGGGCGGCGGCGAAAAGACCGTACGCGGCAACGTCAGCTACGGCTCCGGCTTATGGAAAAGCACCGACGCGGGCCAAACCTGGGTCAGCGCCGGCCTGCAAAACAGCCGCCACGTGCCGCGCATCTGCATCCATCCGGGCAACCCCGACCTGGTGTACGCCGCCGTGCTCGGCGACCTGTTTAAACCCACGCCCGAACGCGGCGTTTACCGCTCCAAAGACGGCGGCAAGACCTGGGAACGCATCCTGTTCGTCAACGAACACGCCGGCGCCGTCGACCTCTGCATGGACCCCACCAACCCCCGCATCCTGTATGCCAGCACCTGGCGCATACGCCGCACGCCGTACAGCCTCAGCAGCGGCGGCGAAGGCTCCGGCCTCTGGAAAAGCGCCGATGGCGGCGACACCTGGACCGAACTCACCCGGAACGAAGGCCTGCCACAAAAAGATACCCTCGGCATCATCGGCGTCACGGTGTCGGCCTCCAATCCGCGCCGCGTATGGGCCATCGTGGAAGCCGAAAACGGCGGCGTGTTCCGCTCCGACGACGGCGGTAAAAAATGGACCAAACTCAACGACGACCGCTCCCTGCGCCAGCGCGCCTGGTACTACACCCGTATTTACGCCGACACCAAAGACGAAGACAAGGTGTACGTGGTGAATGTGGCCTACCACGTGTCTAAAGACGGCGGAAAAACCTTTACCGCCAAATACGCCCCCCACGGCGACCACCACGACCTCTGGATCGCGCCCGAAGACCCGCGCCGCCTTATCATCGGCGACGACGGCGGCGCCCAGATCAGCTACGACGGCGGCGAAACCTGGAGCACTTACCACAACCAGCCTACGTCGCAGTTTTACCGGGTGACGACGGATAATGACTTTCCGTACCGGATTTATGGGGCGCAGCAGGATAATTCGACCGTGCGGATACGCCATCGAACCGATGGCGTTACGATTACCGAGCGCGACTGGGAGCCCACCGCCGGCGGCGAGTCGGGCCATATTGCCGTCGACCCGACCGACAACGACATCGTGTACGGC
>JAKLJF010000893.1 GCA_023151335.1 Thermoanaerobaculia bacterium
GAACAACGGCAACTTCCGCTTTGAAGATATCACCAAAAAAGCCGGCATGGCCGGTACCAAATTCTGGAGCACCGGCGTTGTGATGGTGGATATCAATGCCGACGGCCTGCTGGACATTTACGTCTGTAATGCGGGTTATAAAAAAGACCAAAAACCGGAAAATGAATTATTTGTCAACCAAGGGCCCGGCCCCGATGGCGTGCCGGTGTTTGTCGAAAAAGCTGCCGAATATAACCTGAACGAAGACGGTTACACCACCCACGCCGCTTTTTTCGATTACGACGGCGACGGCGACCTCGATTGTTATATCCTCAATAACAGTTTCCTGCCCGTCAATACCCTCGACAACAGCAACAATCGCGAACTCTACGCCGAAGACTGGCCCGTGAAAGACTTTGTAAAAGGTGGCGGGGATAAACTGTTGAAAAATGAAAACGGGAAGTTTACCGACGTAACCCGCCAGGCCGGCATTTACGGCTCTCTCATCGGTTTCGGCCTCGGCGTCACCGTCGGCGACGTGAATGGCGACCACTGGCCGGACATTTATGTGTCCAACGATTTTTTTGAGCGTGACTATCTCTATATCAACCAGCGAAACGGAACGTTTAAAGAAGAAATAGAAAACTGGATAGAACACATGAGCCACGCCTCTATGGGCGCCGACATGGCCGACATCAACAACGACGGCTTCCCCGAAATTTTTACCACTGAAATGCTCCCTTCAGATGAATACCGCCTGAAAACGACCACCCTGTTTGAAAACTATAATATCTATCAACTCAAACAGGAAAGGGGCTTCTATCACCAATACATGCAGAACGCCCTGCAACTGAACAACAAAGACAAAACTTTCAGCGAAATCGCTTTCTATGCCGGCGTGGCCGCCTCCGACTGGAGCTGGGGCGCCCTGATGTTCGACGCCGACAACGACGGCTACCGCGATATTTATGTGTGCAACGGCATTTACAAAGACGTCATCGACCAGGATTTTATCGACTTCTTTGCCGACCAGGTTATCCAGCAAATGGCCCTTACTGGTCAAAAAGAAGATATTGACAAAGTGATCGAAAAAATGCCCACCGTACCCATCCCCAACAAAGCCTTCCGGAACCGGGGCAACCTGACGTTTGAAGACATGGGCGCCAAGTGGGGCTTCGACCTGCCTACCTTCTCCAATGGCGCCGCCTACGGCGACCTCGACAACGACGGCGACCTGGACCTCGTGGTGAACAATGTGAACATGGAAGCGCTGGTGTACCGGAACACTGCTGAATCGCTGACGCCCAAAAAACACTACCTAGCCGTGCAATTGAAAGGTTCGGGGCAAAACACCTTTGCCGTGGGTTCGAAAGTACTGGTGTATAAAAACCGGGAAATCCTGAACGCCGAACTGATCCCCAGCCGCGGATTTCAATCGTCGGTCGATTACAAAATGGTGTTCGGTCTGGGACAATCGGCAGCCGTGGATTCGGTCGTGGTCATCTGGCCCGATTGGAAAAAAACGGTAGTCCCCCTTCCGCCGGTCGACCGGATATTGACCCTCGAGCACGGCTCCGCCTTGGGCGCGGCAAAGGAAAATCCGTATGTCCATTCGCCCCGAAATGAAATTTTTGACGAAATTCAGGCGCCCTTTGCCCCCCATCGCGAAGACCGCTTCGTCGATTTTTACCCCGAAGGCCTGTCCTTCCGCATGATCTCCCGCGAAGGCCCGCGGGCTGCCGTGGCCGACGTGAACGGCGACGGCGCCGAAGACGTCTTTATCGGTGGCGCAGCCGGGCAGGCAGGACAGCTGTACCTGCAAACCACCGGCGGTTTCGTCCGGTCGGACCGGCAAACCTTCGACCCCGATTCCATCTATGAAGACACTGCAGTGCTGTTTTTCGATGCCGATGGCGACAGGGATCCGGATCTGTTCGTCGGTTCGGGCGGTAACCAACAGCCTGTCGGGTCGCGCCAGATGCAGAGCCGGATCTACCTGAACGACGGGCGCGGACATTTCAGCTTCAACCCCGCCGGGCTTTCCGTCAATGGCTACAACGCTGCCGTGGCCGTCCCGCTCGATTTCGACGCCGACGGCGATACCGACCTCTTCTTGGGCAGCCGCAGCACGCCGGCCTCGTACGCCGTGCCCCCCCGGCATTTCCTGTTCCGGAACGACGGCAAGGGCAACTTTAAAGATGTAGCCAAACTCATGGCGCCCGGTCTAAAAGACCTCGGCATGGTGACCGATGCCCTGCTCGCCAATGTGGCCGGCGACGCGCAGCCGGAACTGATCGTCGTGGGCGAATGGATGGCGCCGCAAATCTTCAGTATCGGCAAAAACGGCCTGACGAAAATTGCCTCCAATCTCGACGGCTATTCCGGTTGGTGGTACGCCGCGGCTGCCGACGATGTGGACGCCGACGGCGACCAGGATCTGATCCTCGGCAACCGGGGCGAGAACTTTTATTTCACCGGAACCAAAGAAACCCCCGCCAAAATCTGGGTCTG
>JAKLJF010000894.1 GCA_023151335.1 Thermoanaerobaculia bacterium
AACGTGGCATACGCACCCGACTAAGCCGGTGTTATACCGTATCTCGCCGGGAGTAATCTTTCCCGGAAAAGAACAAAATAGAGAAAAGTAGCCTTAAATTTGGGGGCAAAAAACAGCGTATCATGGGTATTTTAAAACCATTCAACCTCCAGAAATGGATCGATGAAAACCGCCACCTGCTGCAACCGCCGGTGGGCAACAAACAAATCTACGTGGGCAACGACGATTTTATCGTGATGATCGTCGGCGGGCCGAACGGCCGGAAAGACTATCACTGGGAAGACGGCGAAGAATTGTTCTACCAACTGGAAGGCGATATTCAGGTCAAGATCATCAATGCCGACGGCAAACCCGAAACGATCGACATCCGCGAAGGCGAAATGTTCCTGTTGCCGCCCCGCGTACCACACTCCCCCCAGCGCCCGGCCAACACCGTGGGCCTGGTGCTGGAGCGCACGCGCCATGAGGGCGAGATCGACAAACTGATGTGGTTTTGCGAAAACTGCGGCGAAAAACTGTACGAAGCCGGTTTCCCGCTCAAAGACATCGGTACGCAGATCAAGGCCGCCATTCAGGCATACAAAGAAGACCTGGACGCCCGTACCTGCAAACATTGCGGCACGGTGATGGAACTGTGATTTGATCGATTCACCGTGCTATTTTCCTCTTTCCCCCGCCGGTTCTATGGCCAGTCCGACCGACAAAATACCCGGCAACGAATCCCGGCGGGTGTATTGTTCCACGGTAATGACGTATTCACCCGTCTGGTTAAAAAAGGCATTTTCCTGCAACATGGCCAGGTAGCGGCATTTATGGCGGGAGCATTCCCCGTATGGGGCGCCCTGCGCATCAAAGAGGTCGAATGAAATTTGTTTACTTAACCGTTTGGCATCGGGAAAACGGGTATGCAATTTCAGATACAGGTTTTGTGTGGGAAAGGTATCCACGTACCCGAAATCGAGGTACAGGTTGTAGGTTTTGGCCGTATCGGTGATGGAGAACCGGAAATCCAGGGTGTCCTGATATGTCCATTGACCCTGCGGGATATCTTTTTTTTCTTCGAAGTGAAATTTGGACTGGCAGGCAGAGAGGAAGCCGAGGATAAGGGTAATAACCGCCATAACCGGCAAGTTTATACCAACTTTTGGATGATGGTCAGCTGCATGCTCCTTCATCAACTTAAGGGCTTGGGCGTGGCTCTTCGCCCTTGAAACCCCACCCCTTAAATTGACGGCTACAGGCCTGTCCCGTTCCGCCGCGGCGGGCGGGAGCGGGGTTTCACGATCTCCAAAAAAATCTATTTTTTTATCTAAAAAACTCATTTTCAATATTTTAAACTTGTTTATCTGAAACCGGTTTGCCGCCATTGCCTCCCCTTCAATTCTTCACAAACGCCGCCAGATCCGGATACTTTTTCAACAGCCCCACCGCCTCGGCACGCGATATGCGGACACCGTTGATATAGGCAGAGACGGCGGCGTCGGAAAAGCCCTGGTTTTGCAATTCGCGCCGGAGGGCTGCCGCGTCGCTGAATTTTCGGTACCAGCCCGCAGAATACCGGTAGGAACCGGCCCCCGGCTGGCTTTCGATCATCAGGTCGTTGAACATGCCGAGGGCATCGTTGGTCAGTATTTGGCGCGTGGTGACAGCCTCCACTTTGTAACTCAGTCCCTCGAACCGCTCCCGCACTTGTGGAGCGCCGCGTATGGCCATGTCTTCCGGCACGATCTGCGCTTGTATGGTCAGTTCCAGCGGCAACGGGCCTTCCGTGGCGGCGAGGTAAATTTCTATCCGGCGATTGAGGCGCTGGCCTACCGGGTTCGGAACGGCGTTCACCACATTTCGGGCTACCGGATAAGCCAGTCCGAAACTTTTCAGCGAGACGCGGCTTGCCGGCACACCGCGCTCGGTGAGGGCTTTTCCCACCAGTTCGGCGCGTTTGATGCCGTAGTACAGGTCGAATTTGGCCGGGCCGGTCTCGTCGGTATGTACCGCGACGAGCACCGCGGCTTCCGGGTAATAACGGGCCAGACGGGCTACTTCGTTCAGAACTTTCTGGTTGTCGTCGCCGAGCACATCCCGGTCGGTATTGTAGTACAACACCGGCAGCGTAACTTTTTCGATGGCCTTGGCCCCGGTATCGCCGCTGCCGGCCGCGGCTTTTGCCCGTTTGCCGGCATCGGTAAACAGGGTGCGGTCAGCCAGCTGTTCGGGTTGTTCCTGCTTAAAATAAGCCACGTACAGGTCGCGTTCGCCGTGGCTGTCGAGGCGGTCGGAGGAGAAAAATGCCGTCAGGCCATCCACGGATATGCGGAAAAAAGCATCGTCGCCGGGCGAATTAACGGGTTTGCCCACGTTGACCGGCGCCGACCAGGTTTGAGTAGCGTCGTCAAAAACGGTTTTGAACACGTCGAGACCGCCCATGCTGCCGGGATTGTTGCTGCTGAAATACAGCGTCCGGCCATCGCGGGCGAGAAAGGGCGTCGTTTC
>JAKLJF010000895.1 GCA_023151335.1 Thermoanaerobaculia bacterium
GCCAATGCCTAATTGTCCCGCATAGTTGCTTCCCCAAGCCCAGAGGGTTCCATCGGATTTTATTGCCAGAGAATGTCCTCCCCCCGCAGTTACTTGCGCCCAGTTGCTGTCCGAGCCAACCTGCACGGGTGTATATTGATCTCTCTGCATTCCAATACCCAACTTTCCTAAAGAATTCGACCCCCATGCCCAAAGGGTGCCATTATTTTTTATCGCCAACGTATGCTCACCTCCTGCTGCGACTTGTTGCCAACATTGGGCATTCATATTTACTGAAAGCAGTAACCCGAGTAATGAAACTGTACATATCGATTTCATCGTTTTGTGTATTAATAGTGAACAAAACGGCTTCCTCCGGGCACTATTTTAGTTCAAATCTTTGCCGGGGTTCTTGTCCAGGTCAATGACTTCGGCGAAGAAGGGGGATGACTTTTATCAGCCCAATGCATCACCAATCTCTATCTTTATGCCGTCGGGCGTTATTTCCGTCATGGTGATTTTATCCGCGCCAGCAGAGTGAAAAAATTTTTGTAATGCTATCAACCGTTAAAAACTTTACTCTCCGCGAAGTCACTTTCTTCCAAACCGATATTCGCCAAAGCATCCGCGCCGATGGCTCCCATTTTTTATCTGCTATTTCCCCCCTTGGGCCCTACCCCACCCGATTGACCGAACCCCTTACCCAATGGGCTGTAAAAACTCCCGGCCGCATCTTCATGGCCCAACGCGATGCCGCCGGCGCCTGGCGCCAGTACGCCTACGCCCAAACACTGGAAGCCGTGAAAAGCATCGCCCAGGCCCTGCTCGACCGCGGCCTGGGCGCGGAAAGGCCAGTGGCCATCTTGTCGGAAAACAGCATAGAACACGCCTTGCTCGCCTTCGCGGCGCTGCATGCCGGCGTTCCGCATGCGCCGCTCTCCCCGGCTTATTCCCTGCGTTCGGACGATTTTGGCCGTTTGCGGCAATGTATCGAACTGCTTACGCCGGCGTTGATCTTCGTTTCCAGCGGCAAAAAATATGAAGCGGCCTTACGGGCTGTCGCGGGGAGCGCGGAGATCGTGGCCGTGCGGGATTTTTCGAAAAACATGCCGGTAACCCCGTTTGATGAACTGCTCAAAACGCTTCCCGGCCCCGGCGTACAACAGGCTTTTGAACAAATAAGTCCGGACACCGCGGCTAAAATCCTGTTCACCTCGGGCTCTACCGGCCAGCCCAAAGCTGTCATCAATACCCACCGGAATATCTGCGCCAACTGGCAGCAGCTGCGTCAAAGTTACCCTTTTCTGGAAGATGACCTGGTGATGCTCGACTGGCTGCCCTGGAGCCATACCTTCGGCGGCAACCACAATTTTGGCCTTTGCTCGTACCTCGGCGGTACCTTTTATATTGACGAAGGCAATCCCACACCGGCTGGTATAACCGCAACGGTGGCCAACCTGCGGGAGATCGCGCCAACGGTGTATTTCAACGTGCCGAGAGGATTTGAAGCGCTGTTGCCGTATTTGAAAGCCGACAAAAGATTGCGCGATACCTTTTTCAGCCGCCTGAAAATGTTGTTTTACGGTGGCGCCAGCATCAGTCAGCCCGTGTGGGATGCGCTGGAAGAGATTGCCGTTGAAAGCCTTGGCGAACGGATCTTTATCTCTGCCGGCCTGGGCTGCACCGAGTCGAGCCCGGCCGCGCTGCTTTGTACGCAAAAAGACGGTTTTGCCGGCTTGCTCGGCGGCCCGGCGCCCGGACTCGAACTCAAACTGGTGCCCGCGGGCGACAAATTCGAGGCCCGGTATCGCGGCCCCAACATCACGCCCGGCTACTGGCGCCAACCCGAACTGAGCGCCGCCGCTTTCGACGACGAAGGGTTTTTCTGCAGCGGCGACGCCCTGCGCTTTGCCGAACCCGGCAACCCCAATGCGGGATTCATTTTCGACGGACGCCTCACCGAGGATTTTAAACTGGATACCGGCACCTGGGTGCACACAGGGGTGATCCGCGCACAACTTATTGCCGCCGGGCCCGGGATCGTTCAGGACGCCGTCATAACCGGGCAGGACAAGTCTTTTGTGGGCGCCATTGTTTTTCCCGATGTGCAGGGTTTGCGGAAAATCACCGGTCTGGAAACGGATGATGCGCAGTCCCTGATCGTTCATCCTGCCGCCAGGGCTGCCCTGCAAGGGGTGCTCGACCATTTGGCACAAAAAAGCACGGGTAGCTCCACCCAGGTGAAACGGGCGGTATTCGCCGATTTCGTGCTGTCCGTCGATGCCGGAGAAATCACGGATAAAGGATCGATCAATCAGCGGGCGGTGTTGAAAAACAGGGCGGCGGTTGTGGAGCGGTTGTATGTGGATGATCCGGTGATTTGATACGGGTAAACTGACGGGACTTGCTGTCCAGCGTCTTAGACGCGCAGACGAATATTTTAGCGGACTTAGTCCTAATCCTGTCCCATAAAGTCTAAAAAACAAAAGATGGCAAAATACCCAAGG
>JAKLJF010000896.1 GCA_023151335.1 Thermoanaerobaculia bacterium
GATTCGTTTCGTACACATGATTCCGGTTCCGGGCGGCATAATCCACGGTACCGGATTGAACGCCGTCTTCCAGGCACTGAAAAAACTCCAGAATATGCCGGAAGTGCTGGCCCAGGCTGCTGCCATTAAATTCCGGTAAAGGGCAGTGATAATGATCTGTATCTAACTGGGAAATGACCTGGTTGATTTGTTGAACGAGGGTCAACAAGGCGGTATCTGCTTGCATGTTTTGTTTTGTCCGTTAAAATAGGGAAGTGATGTTTTCGCCGGGTAAAAATACTTACGATTTTAACGCCTTGTTCGGTTTTCCCTGATTTTTGCAAAATCAATGTCCTGTGTGGGACAATGCGCCGTCAAATTATGCTGCCACCGCCATTCCTCCGTCAGATGCAGACCCTCCTGGGCGACGATTATCCGGCTTTTATAGCCGCCATGCAAGAACCGCCCCCGGTCAGCCTCCGGCGAAACCCCGGAAAAAGGCCTGCTGCCGGGGCCTGGTCTTTTCAGGACGCCCTGACGCCCGTGCCCTGGCATCCCGAGGGCTTTTATCTCGGTCAGCGGCCGGTGTTTACACTCGATCCCCTGTTCCACGCCGGCGCTTATTATGTGCAGGAAGCCTCCTCCATGTTTCTGCATGAAGCGCTCCGCCAAACAGTGAATTTTTCCAAACCCTTGAGGATACTGGACTTATGCGCGGCGCCCGGCGGGAAAAGTACGCTGCTGGCTTCCATGCTGAATGACCATAGTTTACTGGTATCCAACGAAGTGATCCGCCAGCGGGTGGGGGTACTGCGGGAAAATATGGAAAAATGGGGTATCCCGAATATCGCCGTCACCAGCGCCGAAGCCGGCGAATTCGCCGCCCTCGACGGCTGGTTCGACCTGATCGTGGCCGATGCGCCGTGCAGCGGGGAGGGGCTGTTCCGGAAAGACCCCGATGCCGTGCAGGAATGGTCGCCGGCCCACATTGAACTGTGCGCCGGCCGCCAGCGGCGTATCCTGGCCGATGTATTGCCCGCCCTGGCGCCCGGCGGCGTGCTGGCGTATTCCACCTGCACCTACAACCGGCATGAAGACGACGACAACGTTGAATGGCTCCGGGAAACGTTTCACCTGGAACTGATTACCCTGGATTTGCCGCCCGACTGGAACATGGTACACACCCCGGCCGGCGGCTACCAGTTCTTCCCGCACCGGCTGCGCGGCGAAGGTTTTTTTATCGCCCTGTTCCGCAAACCGGATGGCGCAGCGGGCAGAAACACCCCGCCGGCGCGTTTTAAAAACATTCAGCCATTGGGTAAAAAACAGGTTCCGCTACTTGATGGATGGTTAAATCCGGCATTCGACGCCTCGTTTTTTGAAACGCCGACAGGCGACGTGCTGGCTCTGTCGTCCGTCCTGGAGACGGAATACCGCGTACTCGACGGCGCGGTGAAAAACAAATGGTTCGGCTTGAATACCGGCGCATTTAAGGGTCAGGATTTTATCCCCTCTCACGCGCTCGCGCTGAGCTGCCAGGTCTCCCCTACCCTGCCCGGCCTCGACTTCAGCCGGGAGCAGGCCCTGCGATTTTTGAAAAAGGAAGTCTTCGATTTGCCGGCAGGCGCCCCGCAAAAAGGCTGGGCGCTGGCCCGTTTCGGCGGACTCAACCTCGGCTGGCTTAAAATCGTGCCCAACCGCTGGAATAATTACCTGCCGCGGGAAAGGCGTATCCGGATGGAGCTGGGATAGCTAAATCTTTACCAACTTTCCAGCGTGTGCCAAACTACCTGCCTTCACCCGCCAAACATACACCCCATCCGCCACCAACACCGCTGCCGGAACTGCCAATTCCTGCAAACCGGCCTCCAGATTAAACGTCTGCTGAAAAACCACCTTTCCGGCCGGATCGGACAGCTTCAGTTCCACCGGGCCCGCCTGTTCCAGCCGTATCGGGAACGATGCCGCGCCGGCCGTCGGATTGGGCCGGGGCGCAAAAAACTGTACTGTGCCGGTTGCCGGCTTGGCAAAATATAATTGCAGGGCCTGTGTCTGCCCGTCGCCCGTGTACGCCTCCGCGCCGATACGTTGCGTATTCAGGTGTGCGGCTTCGGATAAAACAACGTCTGTCAGGGCGCGTATTTTTAAGGTCAGGATGGTTTCACCTGCCGGCAAATGCCGCGCCTGGGCATCGAACCAACTGACCGTGAGCAGCCCGGGGCGGGTTTGCGCGAAGGCGTTTTCATCCAGCCCCGGCAAAGCGCCCGGCACAACCGCTTCGATCCCGGCGGCCTCAGGGTCCAATTCCACCGCAAACTGAAAACCTGTCCATTCAGCCCCGGTGGCGACGCGCAGGGGCAGTTCGTACGTCTGACCGGCGGACAGTGCCATATCAGGCAAGTCCAGAGTTGCCAGCCCACGCGGCCCGGGCGGCGCCTGGGCGGAGTTGTAGGTCGCGCTGCAATTCACGTCCCCTACTTTCACGGCCTTGAAAGAGG
>JAKLJF010000897.1 GCA_023151335.1 Thermoanaerobaculia bacterium
CGTGCGTTTTGAATTTTCATGCGGACAAAGTCCGCTAAAATATTCGTCTGCGCGTCCAAGACGCTGGACAGCAATCAGCAGTAATCACTCGATCATCCCCGACACCTTATCCACCATCGCCTCCACCAGGCCCGGCAGATCGCTTTTTTTCCCCGTCACCTGAAACTCTCCTTTCACCGTTTTGCCTTTAAACAAACGCCCGCGCACTTCCACCGCGTCGCCGTTTTGCTTGTAGCGGCCTTTCATGGAATAGGCGTTTTCGTACTCGGCCACATCCACGTAGATCAGGCTGGCCTGGGCGCCCTCCAGGGTGAGCTGCTGGAAATAGGAGGCCAGGGCCGGGGTGAGGCCCAGCACGTCGTCGAAGCTGTCTTCGTCCTGAAAATTGTTGCGGATAAACACCGGCTTCACCTGCGCCAGCGGGATTTTCACCTGCGCGTCCACGATGCCAATATCGAAACTGGCGCCACTCTTCGGAAAGGCGAGTATAGGCGTCTGGATGCCGCCGATACCTTTGGCCAGTTCGGGTACTTTATCGCGGGAGTACTGGAACAGGGTCATCACATCCACCCGTTTGTCGTTGGTGAGGGCGAGGCCGCTCATACCTTGTAAAAGGCTGTATGTCAGCAGGCCCTGGCCGTACTGCCCGGCTTCATAACTTACCTTGTCAGCTGCCGAGCCGGTGAGGATAAACATACCCGTGCGGTCTTTCATGCGGTCGAGGGCGCGGATCTGGGAGGAACTGAGGTCTTTACGGCCGGCGAGGTCTTCCACGATCTTGCCGGAGTTGCAGGCGTCGAGGATCATCACCTGTTTGAGCGCGGCGATGGATTTGATCCAGTCTGTGATTTCCGCGGAGGAAATGGCGTAGTTTTTCCGGACCTCCGGATCCTTGAGGTCTTCGCTGGCGATGTCTTTAGTGAGGTAATAAAACTGTCCCTGTTCGGCGGTTCCGTAGTTGACGCCGTGGCCGGAAAAGTAAATCACGAGCACGTCCTGCGCCTGCGCTTTGGCGGCGATGTCGGTGAATGCTTTTTTAATGGTCAATTTGCTGGAGATATCCTGCTTGGCGGCTTCCTTGGCATCGGTATTGAGCAGCGTAACGGACACCCGGTCTGCGAAAACTTTGGGCGCCGCGGCGCGCAGGGCCTGACTGAAATACGCCGCGTCGCGGTCGGCAAATTTCAGGTCGAGTTTGTCGCCGGCATAGTTGGCCGTGCCGACGACCACGGCGTAGAGGCCTGGTTTTTTGTTGGTTGAAAGTCCCGCGGTTCCGCCTGCCGTTCCGGTACCGCGCGCGGCAGGGGGGGGCATATATTCCAGTTCCAACGCCTGGCTTTTGAGCCAGCCCGCGTTGTTGTACACCCGCAACGCGATCGTGCTGGACCCTTCATCCTTGTAATACTTGCCAAATTCCGTTAAATCCAGCGTCACCGTTTGGGCGCGCTGCGGGTTGGCGTCTTCCTGCACTTCTTTGCCGTTGACGAATACGCTGAGTTTGCCGATGCCGCCGTTGCGGGGCGTCAGGTCGACCTGCAGTTTCAGTTTATCGTCGCTGATCTGCGCGTTCATTTCCGGGTATAGCGGCACCGCGCTGAAGGCTTCCACGGAGCGGAGGGGGTCTTGGTTCAGGCCCGTCAGTTTGCCCAGCAGGCCGGGTTCGTAGTAGCGCTCTTTGAGTTGTTCGAGGTCGACCACTTCCGTGCCCACGACAAAGTGCATGAGATTCATGGCGCCGGGCGAGGCGTCGAAGAGCCCGGCGGGCGTGGTGACGGCCCATTCCGTGGAATCGAGCACAATCAGGGTGGCGATTTCTTTACCGGAGGCGCGGTCCCAGATTTTGGCGGTGTTGTCGCGGCTACCGGTGAGCACATACTTTCCGCCCACGGGGTCATTAGACGTGGCAGGCGAAAACGCTACTGAAATCACGTCGTTCGCGTGGCCCCGGTAGGTCTGAATTTCGCCGCCGATCAATTCGCTGCCGATGGGGTCGCCCATTTGTCGCTGGCTCATTTCCTCCTGTTTTACCACGTTATTTGCGGGGTCCCAAAGTTTGGCCGTATTGTCGTTGCTGCCGGCGAGCACGTACATGCCGCCGTTGGCAGCCTTGGTCACGGCTATGGCGTTGACCCGTTCGTGATGTCCCCGGAAGACGTCTGTTTCCGCCCCGGAATCGACATCCCAGCGTACGACAGACTCGTTTTCGTTGGCCAATACCGATTTTCCGTCGGGGGAAAATATCGCGATATAAGACTGTCCGAACAGGAGTCCGATATCAAACCCATTACTGTTACCTTCCCGAAACGTTCTTAGTGGCTCTTGCGGGTTGTCGCGGCTCCATAGTTTTACGTGCGGGCCGCCGGTCAGGTAGTATTTTCCTCCGGCAGGGTCATCGGGTGTGGGCGGAGAAAATGCTGCTGCACCCAGCCAGTCGGGTATCTTATTTAAAATTTTGGTCATGCCGCCGGCAGTTGC
>JAKLJF010000898.1 GCA_023151335.1 Thermoanaerobaculia bacterium
AGGAAATCCAAGGGTACCCGAACCCGTTAAACCCGCTCAACCCGTTAAACCTATTAGATATTCGGAATTTTCAGCACTTGCCCCGGATGAATGAGATCAGGGTTGTCGAGAATATCGCGGTTCGCATCGAAAATAGCCTTATACTTCATCATGTCTTTGTAGTAGTGTTTGGCTATTTTGCTCAGGCTTTCACCCTTTTCCACCGTATGCATGGCGTAAATACCCGGATTGGACACCTGGATATCGGCTACGATATCTGTCGGGTTTTGGCCGCCCGCGGCTTTAATGGCATCCCACAACTGGTCTTTTTCGTACTGTGTTTCCACGGTACCCCAAACGCGCAATACGCCGCCGGATTCTTCTACTTTGCCGTTTTGGACGTTCATTTTTTCGCCCAGGTTGAGCACGCTTTGGTACTTTTCTTTAACTGTCATAATAGTATGGTGTTAGAGTTTTGATGAGAAAATTTGATAACGCAAGGATAAAACAGTTTCCGGAAAAACCGGATTAATTGAAGTAAAACATCCGGTTTCCTTTCAGGACGCGCTTTATACGCCGCCATTAGATTTGAGTCACCGGAAGTGCCGCGAAAAAAAATCAATCACTGTTTCGTCGGTGATTACATCCTGCTGCCGGATGGGTTGGCGCAACACGATGCCTTCCAGGGTGCGGCAGCGGCTGAGGGCAACGTACAGTTGCCCGTGCTCGAACGCACCGCCGCCGAGGTCGATCACAACCCGGTCGAACGTTTTTCCCTGACTTTTGTGGATGGTGATAGCCCAAGCCAGTTTCAGCGGGTATTGCCGGAATGAACCGATCACCTCCGTGTCTATTTCGCCGTTTGCACCGGGCTTATAACGGATGATTTCCCATTCAGCCTGCGCGACATCGATTTTTTTCTTTTTGCCGTTCTCTTCTTCCACCAGGACGGTAATTTGTTCAGCGCCCAGCTGAATAACCTTGCCGATGGTGCCGTTTACATATTTTTTTTCCGGGTCATTTTTTACGAACATCACCTGGGCGCCTTCCCGCAGTCGCAATACCGCCTCCGTTGGATACAGCCCGGGATCAAATTGGCCCTTCACTTCGGCCAAAAACGTTCTTTCCGGGCCTGACAGAGATTCAAGCGCCGTCCGGTTGATACGTTCGGCAGTGACATTACGCGCGCAAAGGGTGATATATCCTTCCGGCGCTTCAAAATCAGGCATCCAGCGGTCATTCAGGTCCTGCAGATCATCGTGATCCAGTTCATTGATCCGCACAGCCTCGAGCAAGCGCAAAAAATGCCGGGATTCCTGTCGATAGACTTTGCGCAATTCAACCATATCCGGATTGAAATCATGCTCCTGAAAGATGCGGGCGGAAAAGAAATGCGGGCCGTGGTAATAATCCCGGAAATAAGCCTTTTCGAGCGGGTCGTTGGTGACTACGGGCGGCAGCTGAAAAGGATCGCCAAAAAACACAACCTGTACGCCGCCAAAGGGGCGGATATTTTCGCGGTTTACCTGAAGGAAACGATGGATACCATCCAGAATATCGGCCCGCACCATGGAGATTTCATCTATGATCAATATCTCGATGTTTTGGTACAGGCGTTTCAGGTCTTTACGCGACACTTTACGCGCCGCCTCCTGCGGCGTCACGATGCGGGGTGGAAATCCGAAAAAGGAGTGGATCGTTTGCCCTTGCACATTCAGTGCAGCAACGCCGGTGGGGGCAAGGACAGCCGTTTTTTTTCTGGTAGTCCGCCTGAACAACTGCAGCAAAGTGCTTTTACCGGTGCCCGCACGCCCCGTAACGAACATACTTTTACCCTCTTTTTCAAGGGCATCGAGAACGAACTGAAAATCGTCGTTCAGTACGAGTGGCGAATGTTCCAGCATGCCCAATCAGCGTTTTGGGCGAAGGTAACGATAATCCGGCGGGAAACAGAGAGGCATACAAAAAAACAGAGGGAGTAACGAATCTTTATTCGTCCCCCCCTGCTACATACACGGACCCACTACTTGGGTCCAACATCCGTGTTCCGTTATCTTATTTCATACTTAGCTGCGTGTGCATGAACTGGTTAAGGCTCCAGTAGGCTGGCGCTTGTTGGGGTCTTGCAGGTAAGGGCTTGAAAAACAAATGGGGCGCAATTTTTCGCAGAAGCAAGCCGGGCGCACTTTTTTGGGAAGCGTAAAAAAAAGCGTTTTCTATCCGCATATCCCGTCTTTTTTTATTCGTATGGCCGGCCAGCGCCGCTGTTGATAAGGGGTCTACACCGGGTTGGCGACGGAATTTTTCGCCTTGGGTGTGCGTGGCCAACCGGTCGAAGCCAATATTTTGTACCAGGTTTTTAAGCGGAGTAATACAAAAACCCCGGCGCTGCAGAATCGTATAGAACCACGCATAATCCCAGGTGTCAATTTCACCGTCGCGGGTTCTCAGAAATTTATCGTACAGGTAACGGCGCGCCGTGGAATCGGCAATA
>JAKLJF010000899.1 GCA_023151335.1 Thermoanaerobaculia bacterium
AGCAACAGCATTGTTTGCTACCTCAACATTAGTAACTGCATTTGGTTTGATCTGCAAATTATCAAACGTGCCGGTCAGGTCACCACCGGCTATGCTATTCTCGGTAATGTCGTCAAACGGATTGATATCGCCGCTATTAGCTATAGTGAAATCATTGTTTCCAAACGGGATGACATCGATGCCAACACCGCCTGTGATCGTTACCGACCCTGTGATATCGGCAGCAGGCGCCCAGGTGGTGCCGTTCCATTTGAGTACCTGGCCGTTGGTAGCGCCTTGTTGGGCAATTTTTGCCCCGGTGACCGCGCCGTTGCTCAGTTCGTTGGACCCAACGACGTTGGCTTTTAACTGCAGATCGGAGAAGGGCCCTGTGACGTCGCCGTTGGCCTGCGAGGCGGTCGTGATGTCGTCGTTGGCATTGGTGTCGCCGGTATTGTTTATCGTAAAATTTGGCGCGGAGCCGGTTACATTGATGCCCGTACCGCTCAGCAGATTGACCGTACCAAGGTTGTCGATTGCAGGGGCCCATTCGGTGCCTGTCCATTTAAGTACCTGGCCGGAAGATGCGCCCATGTCATCGAGTTTTTCAGCGGTAACAGCCTGGTCGGCGATTTTGGTGGTGGTAACAGCGTTATTGGCCAGTTCCGAGTTGCCTACTGCGCCACCCGCTATCTCGGGACTGCCTACCGCATCGGGTTTGATTTGCAGGTCGGAGAAAGGACCCGTCACGTCGCCGTTGGCAACAGTGGCAGTAGTCAGATCGTCGTTCGCGTTAGTATCGCCGGTATTCGTAATCGTAAAATTAACGCCATTTTGTTGCACGTTGATGCCCGCGGCGCCGGTAATACCCACGGTACTTGGTTGCGGTAGCACGGTGAATACATCCGTAATCCGGCCGGTTTGATCTACCGTAATCACAGGAATTTGGGCAGAACCGCCATAAACGCCGGGGGCAACCGAAGTGTTTTCAAGACTTATGGTACCGGACGTGGTAATCGGTCCTCCGGTCAGGCCTGGCCCGGTGTTGATTTGGGTAACCGTACCGCCATTCTGGCCGGTATCGGATATGTCGTCCTGTGGAAGCCATTTAGTGCCGTCCCATTTCAACACCTGGCCGGTTTGAGCGCCCTGCGGCGCGAGTCCGAGCGGGCTTCCGGGCGTACCGTTACCTGTGAGTGTCGGGTCGGTTTGTACTACCTGGGTGCCCCAATTGTCGGCGCCATTTCCGGCATTTTGGGCATGCAGCGCATAAGGCACACTCATCAATTGGGTAGAGCCCAGCTCGTCAAAAACGTTGGGCGCCGTCTCCACCGAGACGGTCAGGAACTTGGCGCCGCTGCCCCAGTTTATGGTGCTGAAGGTACCTTGAAGCGGATTGCCCTGGCCAATTACGAGGTTGACCAGCCCGAATTCATTGGTAGAAACGGTTTGAGTTTCTGAATAATTCACCGGTCCGTTTGCCGTACCGTTTCGCACGGTAAACAACAGGGTGACTGTTTGGTTATTCATGGAGGCGCCATTCGCATCGCGCACAATACATTGATAGTTAAATCCCTGAGGTGCAGTTTGCGCTGTGAGTTGCAAGGCGCCGAGGGTCGTTAGCAGGGCAAAGAGTAACAAATGACGATTGGTCATAGTCGGATCAGATTTGGAATGTTCACGAAAATAGGAATGCGGTAAGGATTATAAAATTAAAACCTGACAACACGGGCAGTGGCAGAAGCCCGGCTTTGGGGGTCCTGCATACGTACGAAGTAAACCCCGGGTTGCCAGGCGCTGCAATTGAGCATTGAGCCTGCCGGGTCAGTTAAAAGTTGATCTGACAGGATGATTTTTCCAGCCAGGTCAGTAACGCTTACCCGGAGCGCTACGCCTTTTTCAGGAGAAAAACGGATGGTCAGTCGATCACTGACCGGATTGGGAAACACCTCGATGTCCCAATCGGCCAATTGCGGTTGTTCCACGGAGACAATTCGAGTTTGTTCCGGTTGATGGAAGCCTTGTGTTAGAATAAAATTGTCGAAGGATCCGGTAAAAATAACTACTTCGCCCACGGTGTAGGCATAGATGAAGCCCTGTTGCACGGCAACATTTCCGGTAGAAGCGACAACTTGGTTGAAGAGGCGGGCGTCCTGTGCGGCGCAATGTAATAGCGCCAGGAGCCACGAAACGGTGGTGAGTAATAATCGGCTCATGAGAAAATGGATTGAAAATTAGTTGCACAAATAACGTGCAAATTTTTATTTAATGGAGGCATTTTTTTAACGGATTGGCGACATAATGCGGTTTTCCGGAAGGTACATTTGTACTTTAGCCGCAAAATTCAATTCGTCATGCGCTACTTATTTTTACTTTTTATATGCTTATATTTAACGCCGACAGCCACTTGGGGGCAGTCGGGGCGAACGTCTTCCGTTCTTGAAACAGAAGCGCTCCGATTTGAAGCCATGACCAGGAAGGATACTGCCTT
>JAKLJF010000089.1:0-5909 GCA_023151335.1 Thermoanaerobaculia bacterium
TGCCTTCCACGTAGGGTTGGCCCTCGAGGGTATGGGTTATAGTATTGCCGTCTTCATCGGTGGGGAAACGCAACAGGTCGTTGTTGCCATCGGGCAGGTTGCGTTTGTCCACTCCACCCCAAAGGGCTTTCACGGTAAAAACTTCCCGCCATTTGAGTTTTTTCAGCAAGGGGATACGCCCGAAAAAAACGCCGCCGAAGTTGTGGAAATAATTGACCGACACATACTTGTCGCTCACAAACTCCAGAAAGTTCATCAGGTTGTAGGATTCCAGTTGGTAGGAATAGGTTTGGTTGGCGCGGTGGATGGTGAGCAACGGATAAGGCACCTGCCCAAACACGCGGCCGGCCTCGATAATACCGATGCTGTAGCCGAACGGCGACACAAAAAAGGCCTTTTTCGCTTTGATCTGGATCGAGTGGTAATTGTACTCGCCCCGCATCAGGTCTTTTACACCGGCTTCATATACAAGATCGAAAATAGGGTATTTATTCAGAATGGGCGTCCGGTAAGTGGAGCCCTCATAAAACTTTTCATTGGGGCCGTAATGAAGGGTAAGCCCCAGTTCGGTGGTGGTCAGGTCGGTCTTTCGCCGCAATTCGCCGTCGTGCAGGTAGTCGAACAGCAGTGCGCCCGCCCCGTTCTGGCGAATATTTTTGACGGAAAACCCGTAGGAGAAGATGGTCCGGTTTTCATGCATGTAATCCAGCCCGATCGTCTCGGTGTAGATCATGCGGTTGTTGACGCCGCGTTTGAAGGAGAGGAAGAAGTTGTCCTCATTGACGAACAGCAGGTTTTGCCCCGGAATTTTGATATCGTTCTGGTACCAGATCCGCAATTGGTTCAGGGGAAATAGCCGGACCTTTTCTTCACCGAAGGAATACCGCAGTGCGGCAAATCCCTTCCAGCGTTCGTCTTTAAAACCATAGGCGCCGTAGGTTTCAAACATCAGCCGCTCGCTGAACCGGTAATTGGTGCGTCCGCCCAGGCGCAGCCGGAAACCTTCCACGGGATTGAAACTGTAAAACGTATTCACCGGGCCTGCATCGAAACCGCCGATGTGCGAATAACCTTCGAACAGAAACCTGATACCGCCGATCATCGTACGGAAACTGCGGTTTTTATACAGGCTGTCGAGGGTTTTTTCCAGGCCTTTTTCGCTGCGGCTCAGGTTCAGGTGGCGGTTTTGGCTCCAGTATACAGCGTCGTGCTGATCGGCATTTTTATCGCGCAGCGCCGCCAGCGGCCCCTGAAAAAGAGAGTCCGGCAGGGGTTGGTTCAGTTCATATTTTTGGTAGGAAGTGGTCTTGTACCCGATCAGGGACCGGCTGCTGTCGCCTTTCAGCAGCCCGAAATCCATGAAGATATCGTCTTTGGAGAGCATCAGCCGGCGTTCATGCGGGGCGTTGCCCTGCCAGTCGTATTCCTGGCTGATTTGCATTTCATTCACCCAGTTCAGGTTGATGTCTTTGGGAATACCGGCTTCTATTTTCCGGATAGCATACGTGGAATCGAGCGCCACCCAGAGGTGCCCCATAAAGGCCAGGTCGGTTTTTTGGCGCGGAGCGTAATACAGGTGTACGCAGGGGGTTTGCCCGATTTTGACGGTATCCTGTATGTAAAAGCGGTAAATAGTGGGCGCCAGCGGGCTGATGGGGCTGACAAACTGCATGGTCAGGAGATCAACGGCGTTGTTGTAAAAGTTGACGTCCATGTACATGCTGTTCACAAAATAGGAAATGCCCTGGAGATCGAAAATATCTTTAAAGACGACATTGCGCTCGCCGTGTATGAATTCTTTGAGCGATTTGGGCGACTGCCGGTAGTACACGTCGGAGAGGCTTTCCCGCAGGAACAGCAACAAACTCACCTTGTCATTTACCCTGTTGGTATCGGCGTTGTCGAAAATGAATTTAAAACGCCGGAAAAGCAGGCTGTTCCGGGTTTTTTCGGTGACGTTGTTGAGGGCGAAGCTGACTTTTTCGTATTTCTCGAAATGATAGTAATCCAGGCCTTCCTTCCGGTTCTTGTCCTTGTTTTCGATCACCTTTTTGATCAGTTCTACCGCGGGATTACCCTTGTTCCGGTATTTTTCCACCCGCACGGTGATCTCTTTCAGCCCAACGGCCGCTTCTCCCATCAAAACGGTCAGTTTGTTAGCCTGGCCGGCCTTGATCGGCAGACTTTGCGTTGCATACCCCACACAAACCACTTTGATTTTTGACAGGCCGGGCTCCGGGGCTTCCATATAAAAATTGCCTTCAATATCCGTGCGGGTACCGAGGCTGGTATTTTCGAACGAGACGCTGACGTATGGTAACGGCTCATTGGTAGCGGCATCCAGCACCTGCCCCCGCACCGTGGTCAACTTTTGCCCCAGGGCGCCGGGTAACGCGCAGAAGGATGTCAATACAATGGCGAGCAGCCATATTTTTGATTGCATAAGGTTTTTTCGTTAAGTGCGATAATTGAAGGGGCGCCGGTTCAGCGCGGGGTTAAAAACTACGCGGTGATTAAATAGAAAGATTAAAAACCAGCTGGCGCTTGCGGCCGTGACCCGCGCCGGCCAGGGGCCCCACTCACCGAGATCATGTAACAACCACACGCCCGCGACGTTCATACCCATGCCCAATAAAACGCCGCTGCCATATCTGACGGCAAGAACCGGCCAATTCGTTGCATGGGCGGCCTGAAAAACCCAGCGCCGCTGCAGCCAGAAAGAAACGACCGCTCCGGCACAACGGCCCATCACCGTAGCCTGCACGGCGGTCGTTACCAGCGCCGTCAGCGCGAGGTGGAAAGTCGTAAAATCCACCCCCGTGGCAGTAAGCGACGACAAGCCGTATTTCCCCAACAGGCGGCACCACGATCGCAGTCGTCCGGTCAGGGTTATTTGGGTCTCTTCGATTTTTTTCACGTCCATTTTAAAAAAACAGAATCGCTGTTTGCAGCACCATATTGGCATACACACCGGCCAATACATCATCCAGCATAACCCCCCAGCCGCCGCCGATTTTTTCCATCCGCCGTACCCCCAGGGGCTTGAGAATGTCGAAAAAACGGAACAGCAGAAAGGCCGCCAGCCAGTATTGCCATGTTGCGGGCAATCCCAAAACGGCAATCCACATGCCCACCATTTCATCGATGACCGTTTGGCCCGGATCTTCGCCCCACTCGGCGGCCATGATATCGGATCCAAGTGCCCCTATCCAGGTAAAACCAACGATCAGCAGGGTCAGTTCCAGGGTCAGAATAGTTGGTGTCAGAAATGTCAGCGGCCAGACCATCAGGGCGGCTGCCGCGGCGCCCCAGGTACCGGGCGCCACGGGCAGCCACCCCGTTCCGAAGCCGCTAAGCATTAACTTGTAGAAGCGCTTCATATTCTTTTTCCAGGTCCTCGTAGTAGTCCATACCCAGGTGGGTGATCAGTTCTTCACCCATCAGGTAACGGAGCGTATTTTCCAGTTTGCTCAGTTGTTTGAAAATATCGTGCTGCGGCGGCAGGCCGGGCGCCGTTTGCGGGGCTTTGAAATAGAACGACAACCACTCCTGGATACCCAGCAGACCGGCGCGCTGGGCGAGGTCCATGAACAGGGCCAGGTCCAGTACGATGGGAGCGGCGAGGATGGAGTCGCGGCACAGGAAGTTGATCTTGATCTGCATGGGATAGCCCAGCCAGCCGAAGATGTCGATGTTGTCCCAGCTCTCCTTGTTGTCGCCGTGCGGGGGATAGTAGTTGATACGGATCTTGTGGTAAATGTCGCCGTAGAGTTCGGGCTGCAGGTTGGCGTCGAAAATACCGTCGAGTACGTTGCCTTTAGACACCTCCTTGGTTTTGAAGTTTTCCGGCGCATCCAGCACCGCGCCGTCGCGGTTGCCGAGTATGTTGCTGGAAAACCAACCCCGTACGCCGAGGGCGCGGGCATGAAGACCGGGCGCCACGATGGTTTTCATCAGCGTCTGGCCGGTTTTGAAGTCTTTCCCGCCGATGGGCACGCGCATTTTGTGTGCGAGTTCGACGATAGCCGGGATATCGCAGGTCAGGTTCGGCGCGCCGTTGGCAAAGGGAACGCCCATTTTCAGCGAAGCATAAGCATAGATCATGCTCGGTGCAATACGTGGATCGTTGTTGCGCAACCCTTCCTCGAACGCTTCCAGCGTTTCATGCACGCCGCTGGACTCGGTATAGGCTTCCGTAGAGGCGCACCATACCATCACGAGGCGATCGCAGTTGTTTTCTGCCTTGAAACGCCGGATGTCTTCCATCAGCTGCTCCGCCAGCTCCATTTTCGTGGCGCCGGTTTTCACATTGGTGCCGTCGAGGTTGCGGACGTAGTTCTTGTCGAATACCGCTTTCATGGGCTTGATCTTCTCCAGCTCCGGTTTCAAAGCTTCCACGAGGCCGCGTTCCAGCACCTTGGCTTCGAGTGCAGCTTCGTACACGTTGTCTTCATACACGTCCCAGCCGCCGAACACCAGATTGTCCATACCGGCCAGCGGCACAAATTCCTTAATATGCGGATTACGCGCTTCGGTGCGCTTGCCGAGGCGGATGGTACCCATTTGCGTCAGCGATCCGATCGGGAGCGCCAGCTCTTTGCGGGCAGCCATGACGCCGGCGATAAAGGTGGTGGCTACGGCGCCCATGCCGGGCGTCAGCACACCCAGTTTTCCGCTTGCAGGTTTGATCTCTATTTTTCTCTTTGTCATAGGTCTGTGTTATTTTAAATTTATCAATGCCGGGTTAGGAGGGTTTAGGAGGGTTTATGAGGGTTTAGAGGGTTTAGGAGGGTTTAGGAGGGTTTAGAGGGTTTAGAGGGTTTAGCGTTTCTCTCAAACTTTGAACGATCATATCCACCCTTTTTCCCGGTACCAGTTCACGGTTTCCCGAACACCGGAATAAAGGTCATACCGGGGGGTAAAATCCAGTTCTTCAAAGGTTTGCGAAGGGTCGCACCACCAGCTGGCCCCACCGATCTCTTTCAGTTTTTCGCGGTTCAGGGGGGGCATTTTTCCTTGCCAGCGGCCCACGGTTTCCCATGCGGCGGCTACCACCCCAACAATGGGCATGGGCAGCCGCAGCCGCAGGGTACGGCGGTTCAGGGTTTCGCGCACGGCCCTGCCGAGATCGTCGGTGGTGTAATTCCGGTTGTCGGCGGCGATGTATTTGCGGCCTGTCAGACCGCGTTCCAGGGCGGCAAGCATCATGTCGGAAAGGTCTTTAACATAAATAAAGCTCACTTTCTGGGGCCGGCTGCCGATGTAGAATTCAAAACCTTTGCTCACCAGTTTTATAAATTCCAGGATATCCTTGTCGCGCGGACCGAAAACGGCGGTGGGCTGCAGGGCCACCCAGGGGAAATCATCGAGGCTTTCGAGGTATTGTTCGGCGGCCAGTTTGCTGGCGCCGTAGGTGGTCACCGGCGCAGGTGTGCGCTGCGGGTGAATACGATCTTCGCCACTAGCCGGGCCCAGGGCCGCAAGACTGCTCAAAAACAAAAATTTGTCGGGACGGATGCTGCCATCCCGCAATATCTCGACGAACTGCCGGGTATATTCGGTGTTGGTGCGGAAATAATCTTCCCGGCTCAGGGCTTTGGTCGTTCCGGCGATATGCACCACGTAGTCGAATCGTCCGGCCTGTTCCAACGCGCGCCGCATGGCCGCTTCATTGTCGAATTGCAGGTGAAGGAACTGCAATTGATTTTCCGGCAGGTTGGAGCGGTCGCTGGTCGGCCGTACGGCTGCCGTGACCTCCCAGCCCCTGGCCAGGGCGTGATCGATCAGCGTGCTGCCGATAAATCCGTTTGCTCCGGTGATGAGTATACGCTTCATGATTGTTTCGCCAGGATTTTCACGTCCGGCGTCGAGTCGTCATCCATTGTGACATTGCCGCGTTCGCGGCGCAG
>JAKLJF010000089.1:5919-11560 GCA_023151335.1 Thermoanaerobaculia bacterium
AGAATAATTTGGTATAAGACGTGTGGTATTTGAGATGATCGTAAAATTCCGGCGCCATGGCCTTTAGTTTGGGCAAATTGTTCCAGGGTACGGAAGGCATGTCGTGGTGCTCGTTATGGTAACCCACGTTCAGATTGAGGGGGTTCAGCATGCCGTAGTAGCTGTAGGTTTCCTGATCTTTATCCAGCACCAGGTAGTGCTCCTGTATCCAGCGGGCGCCCAGGGGGTGAAGACCTATGGAAAACGTGAGGCTTAAGCCCAGGTAGGCAAACGCTTTCCAGCCCAGGAAATAGACGACAGCGACATCGAAGGCCAACTGAATCACCACATTCAGGATCACCCAGCGGTTCACCACGGCCACTTCGCGGCAACGCACCGTGCGCGCGGCCTGGAAAACAGGGAAAAACAGCAGCCACAAGGCTTTGCCGATGAAATAGTTGTTGATCAGGCGGGCTTCCCAGCGCGAGGGCAGGTCGGCATCGAGTTCGTGCACGCCCTGAAAAGCGTGATGTTTCAGGTGGTAGTTTTTAAACGAAATGGCGGAAGGCAGCAAGGTGGGCAGGTTGGCAAAAATGCCCGCGTACACGTTCCAGCTTTGTTTCCGGAAGATCAGGTTGTGCGCCGCTTCGTGAATGCAGACGAACAAGGTATGGGAGGGGAAAGCGCCGATCAGCCAGGCCAGCGCGATGACCAGCCACCAGGCTGAATCGCGCAGGAAATAGGCCATGGCAAACTGGAAAAACACGCAGACGGCGATGACAACAGCCGTCATGGGATTTTTTCCGATCAGCGTGCGCACATCCGGATGGGCGGTAATGATCGCTTTGGTACGGAGGCGATGCGGCTCGGTACCGGTAATGTAGGTAAAGTCTTGTTGATAAGCCATCGATTGATTAAATCGTTTTTTCGTAAAGCCGGTATTTCCGGTACACTTTGCCGTGGATGTGCTCCAGGGCGCGGTTCATCATGTCGTTGTTTTCCAAAATCCAGGAGGCCTCGCCCCGGGGAATGCCCTTTCGGAGCCCGGTGCGCATGGTGCGGACGTAAAAAATGACGTCGATGCCCAGGCGCCGGTGCTCTTTCATGGTGCCCAGTGCCAGTATCCGGATCGATTTGATCTTTTTTAAACCGAAAAGCAGTTTAAAAATACCGAAGGGGAACAGGCGCCCGCGTTTGATCTTGATCTGGATTTCGTTGATATTGGGGATCGAAAGCGCTACGCCGATGATCTTGCCCTCTTTTTCCGCGAAATACACAAAATCGGGATCAATAACAGGTTTCAGATCTTTGGCGATTTGCCGCACTTCATCGGGGGTCATCGGCACGAAGCCGGTGTTCTCCGCCCAGGAAGCATTGTACACCGGCAGGAAATGGTCGAGTTCCCGTTTAAAATTTTTCATGTCGATCTGCCTTATCGTAACGCCCCGCTCGGCCAGACGCTGCTCCAGTTTGTCGGCAAATTCCATGACATCCTGGGGCAGGTCTGAATCCACTACTTCATAACAAAGCAGGTCCACGTTTTTGGTGAATCCGTAGCGTTCCAGCAACTCCATATAATACGGCGCGTTGTACGTATTCATGACAAACGGCGGTTCGTCGAAATTTTCCACCAGCAACCCGCAGGTTTCATTGGTGGAAAAATTGGCCGGCCCGATCACTTTGGTCATGCCCTGGTCGCGGAGCCATTTCGTGGCGGTATCGAGCAGGGCATTGGCTGTTTCCTGGTCGTTGATCACATCGAAAAAACCGAAAAAACCTTCCTGCCGGCCCGTGTATGCGATATGATTCCGGTTCAGAATGGCCGCGATGCGCCCGGCAATTTTACCGTCGCGCAGGGCCAGGAAATACACGGCCGTCGAGTGTTTAAAAAACGGCGATTTTTTCGGGTTCAGCAACGCCTCCTGTTCCATGAACAGCATCGGCACATAGTTTGGGTCGCCGGCATAGAGGTCGTGCGGGAAGTCGATGAACTTTCGCAACTGACCTTTATCGCCCGGATTCACTGATACGATCTCCGTCATACCGTTACCGTTTCAATTTGAGGATCGAGTATGCCCAGTTGTTGTGCATTGCGGTACAGAATTTCCACGGCGCGGTCGATCTGTTCGATCGTATGCGTGGCCATGAGCGAGAAACGGATCAGCGATTCTTCGCTGGGCACGGCCGGCGATACGACGGGGTTGATGAATACGCCGTCGCGGAAGGCCCCGGCCGAGAAGGCAAAGGTTTTGTGGTTGTCGCGCACGTAAAGCGGGATGATCGGCGACGCGGTGTGGCCGATTTCGAAGCCCAGTTCACGGAAGCGGTCGATGGCATAGCGGGTATTTTCCCACAGGCGGTCGATACGTTCCGGCTCGGCTTTGATGATCTCGAGGGCGGCGAGCACGCTGGCCGCGGAAGCCGGCGTCATGCTGGCGCTGAAGATCAGCGAGCGGGAATGGTGTTTTAAAAATTCGATCACCGATCTGGAGGAAGCGATGAATCCGCCGAGCGAGGCCAATGACTTGCTAAAGGTGCCGATTTGAATGTCGACCGCTTCGTTGATGCCATAGTGCGAGCCGGTACCGATGCCCATCTCGCCGATCACGCCGATGGAGTGGGCGTCGTCGCAAACCACCACGCCATTATGGCGCCTGGCTACTTCCACAATTTCCGGCAGGGGCGCCAGGTCGCCTTCCATGCTGAAAATACCGTCTACCACGATGAATTTCAATGCCTCATGCGGCAGACGCGCGGCCATGCGCTCCAGGTCTTCCATGTCGTTATGGCCGAACTTCTGCACCCGGCCGAAGGTCAAACGGGTGGCATCGATAATGGAGGCGTGCACCCGTTCGTCGATCAGCACATAATCGTGCCGGCCTACCAACGGCGCCAGCGCGCCCAGATTGGCCTGGAAACCCGTGCTGTACAGGATTACCGCTTCGCGTTGCAGGTATTCGGCCAGGGCTTCTTCCAGTTCGATATGGATGCTGAGCGTGCCGTTGAGAAAACGGGAACCGGCACAACCCGTACCGAAACGCGCCGTGGCGCGCTGGGCGGCTTCCTTGATCTTGGGGTGGTTGGTCAGCCCAAGGTAGGAATTGGAGCCGAACATCAATACCGGTTTGCCGTCGATGATCACTTCGGTATCCTGCTCGGATTGGATCACCCTGAAATACGGATAAAGGCCCGCTCTGCGTACTTCATCGGGAGCGGTATAGCTGTCGGTGCGTGCGAGTAAGTTTTTATTCATTCCTGAAAATGTTCGTTAAGTTGAGCAGATAACGCCGGCGGCGCGCTTTAAAGCGAATGATAAATGATGAATAATGAATTGGCGTGTTCAATGTTTTTTTAGCCGGAAGGTAGTATTGAAAACGTAGTCCCACAATGGATTACTGACGCCAAAACCTTTGTCGGAATGCTGATAATGGTGCAGCATGTGGTGTTGTTTAAGACGTTGCCACAAGGGATTTTTCCAGTTCAGGTGGTGCATGGCGTAGTGCATCGTATCGTAAAAAAGGTATCCGGTGACAAAACCGGCAAAGAACGGATAGACGGTCGGAGCGCCCAGCAAGGCATTGAAAAACGAAAAAAAGATAATCGCCAGCGGGATGCTGACGCTGGGCGGCATGACCAGCCGTAGCCGGTCGTTGGGGTAATCGTGGTGCACGCCATGAAAAATAAAATGAATACGCGCGCCGATTTTACCGGGCGGCGTCCAGTGAAAAACAAAACGGTGCAACACATACTCAACGAAAGTCCAGGCAAATAAACCGCCCCAAAAAAGCCCTGCCGAAACCCAGGTACGCGGCGCATTCCACAAACACAAGGAAACCAGCGGGACATAGAGAAAAAGGGGTACGCTGAAATGGACTTTTGAGAGCGCCTCCATCCAGTCGCGACGAAACATACGGGACGATTCTGTACTGTTGGAGACAAACGCTTTTTTAGTAATGTTTTCAGTCATGTTAAGAAATAAGCGATATTTTACGGGTATCCGCCCTTTTTTGGCATACGGAAGCCCTGTTCACCGGCCGGAAAACTGCCTGATTGTTCCTCCCGGTGAACGTATTGATCGGATTACTGAAAAAATCGGTTTTGCTTGACGATTAGGTGGGTTAAGGCCGTGCTTCAGGTCGCTGGATGCTTTTCCTCCCACTCGACAATTAATTGTTCGATGCCCTTTGACAAATAGCTTTGAAAAAATATGATTTTTTTTAACTCGTGATTAAATGCCGGGCAATCGGATTCGCAGCGCTCGTTCAATACGTCGTTGAGCAAATCGCCCAGAACGCCGACGCGGCGCAATTTGTTCTTCAAACTGCTCAGCCACCCATTGGTGTTGATGCGAAAATAACGCCGCCGGTCACCGCTAAAGGTAATATAATCCACCAAACCCTCATTGGTGAGAACGGCCAGGGCATTGCTTATCGCACTTTTACTGGCTTTGAGGAATTCCTGTATGGCAAAGAAATCTTTATGTGGCGGATCGCATACCAGCAAATAGGCGAATACCCTGCCTGTGACCGGTGCGAAACCGGAACGTTCGAAAAATACACCCATCTGCTCTACCTTTTGCCGGATGCGCTCAATTTTTTCTTCCTCTGCCATAGTCATGGCTCCATCCTTTTTTGGGCGCAAAGGTAGGGCGCTTCTTTTGGTTCTGGAATACACGAACCAATTTTACGTATCTTTTACAATTTACAGTAAAATGGTTGAACTGGTCGGGGGGCTAACGGGAATAGGGGATCCGCGCGACGATGGAGCGGCCGAGCGTCAGTTCATCGGCATATTCCAGGTCGCCGCCAAAGGATACACCCCGGGCAATAGCGCTTACCAATACGCCGGACGGTTGTAATTTTTTGGATAAATAATATACGGTTGTTTCGCCCTCAATGGTCGGGCTAATGGCCATGATCACTTCCTTTATTTCGCCCTGAGCGATCCGCTCCATCAGCGAATCAATGTTCAGATCAGCGGGGCTGACGCCTTCAATGGGTGAAATGATGCCGCCCAGCACGTGATACAACCCGCGGTATTGACCGGTATCTTCGATAGCCATCAGATCGCGTATATTTTCCACCACGCACACCAGCGAACGGTCCCGCCGGGTATCGGCACAGATTTGACAAACGGCTTCATCCGCCAGGTTGTGACAGGTCTGACATTCCCGGATACCTTCGCGCATGGCAACCAGGGCCGAGGCAACTTGCGTTGTCGTGGCTTTATCCTGGTTCAGCAGATGCAGTACGAGCCGCAATGCCGTCTTCCGCCCGATGCCAGGCAGGGAAGCAAAGGCTTCCACGGCTTTTTCTATAAGTTTGGAGGAGAAGGTCATAACAGGCCGCAAAGATATAAAAATTAAGCGGCGGCAGGCCTTTCCAGGTAACTGCCGCCGCACGGAAAACTACCCTGTCATGTCCTATTTCTTTTTCATTGAGTGATTGAGTGATTGAGTGATTGAGTGATTGGGTGATTATTTCAGACGCCGCCTACGGCGTCCTAACACTTGAACTTTGATGCGACGCCGTAGGCGGCGTCTGAAATAATCACTCAATCACCTAATCACTCAATCACTCAATGGCACTCACTGTAGGGGTATACTCAATACCGGGATGTCCGAGTGATTGGCCGTATCTTCCGTCAGGCTGCCGAACAGCAA
>JAKLJF010000089.1:11610-11984 GCA_023151335.1 Thermoanaerobaculia bacterium
TGGTAAAGGATTTGACCTTTTTCAATCCGGCCTTTTCCGCAAAGGCATGCGCGTTTTTTTCGATCTCTTCATTCGTATCAAAACCTGCAGGGTTGTTCAGGTAAAGCACTTTGACCTCGAACGGATAGTATTTTTGCCACTCGGCCACTGCCTGGAAAACAATTTCCTGTCCTTTGCGCAGCGTCGTGGGTATCACCACTGTTTTCAATTCAAATTCGCCGGAGTTTTCCGGCACGGCCAGCACCGGGCATGGCGAAGTACGAATCACCTTTTCCGTATTGGAGCCCACAAAAAACTCTGTCGCGCCGGTGGCCCCTTTGGTCCCCATCACAATCAGGTCGGCCCTGTCCTCCTCGGCAATCCGCCGGACGGTA
>JAKLJF010000008.1:0-1557 GCA_023151335.1 Thermoanaerobaculia bacterium
CCAATGGCGAATCGTACCTGTTGTCGTACGGCGGCTGGCAGGAACGCTGGAAAATTTCCCTGCCGCAGCACGGCAAACCCGTTTGGACCACCAACCACACCAACGGTATTTCCGACATGGACTCCGGCGACGGCAACGAACTGCCCGTAGGGGAATGGAGACACGTGGTGATGGTACACGACGGCGCCCTAGACAAAATTTACTTCAACGGCGCCAAGGTGGCCGAAAAGAATGTGGCCGGCGCACTCAAAAATACCACTAAACTGCTCGGTATCGGCTACAATGCCGTGGATGGCGGCAATGTGTTCAACGGCTTGCTCGACGACATTCAGATTTACAACGTCGCCCTCTCCGATGCCGAAATCGCGGCCCTGTATGCAGATCAGAGTCAGCCGCCCGCCAATACCGACAATGAAGCCCCGGATGCCCCGCTCAACCTGGCGGCAACCGTTACCTTCACCAACGTACAACTCACCTGGCTGCCCGCTGCTGACAATGTAGGCGTAAAAGCCTATAACGTATACCAGGACGGCGCCCTGGTGGCTACCACGCCCGCGACGGCGCACTACGTATCGGGCCTGACGCCGCTGACCGATTATGTGTTCGGCGTGAGCGCCGTGGACGCTGCCGGCAACGAATCGCTCCCCACCACGCTTAAAGTTACTTCCGGTGAAGACGAAACGCCCGACATCACGCCGCCCAGCACCCCCGGCAACCTCAAGGGCAACGCCTCTTCCAACTCCGTACTGCTCTCCTGGGATGCTTCCACCGACGACCGCAAAGTGGCCGGCTATATCGTGTTGCTGGACGGTGTGGTATTCGATTCCGTATCCGCCACCACCTTGTCTATTCTGATCGGAGGCCTGGAACCCCAGACCCTCTACACCTTCGAGGTTATTGCCTTCGACATGGCCGGCAATAATTCTGTTCCTGCCGAACTTACCCTGAGCACCGCACAGCCGGTCGATACCGGCGAACCGGGCATGGTGGCCCATTATCCGTTCGACGGCAATGCCAACGACGCCACGCCGTATCAGAACCACGGCGTGATTGGCGGAAACCCCGTGTTCGAAACGGCCACCCACCCCGGCGGCGGCCAGAATATCAAATTCGACGGCATGCAGGATTCCGTGCTGGCGCCCAATGCCGTGCAGCTGATCTCCGATTATACGACCGTTTCCTTCTGGATTCGCGTCGACGGCCAGAACCTGCAGGATGCCGAGGCGTACGTGATTGATTTCGGCCACTGGGATCAGCGCTGGAAAGTGTCGCTGCCGCAACACCTGAAAATCGTATGGACCACCAACGGCAACAATGCGCAGTTTCCCAATTTCATTTCAGACATGGACAGCGGCGACGGCAATGAAATGGTGAAGGGGTTCTGGTGGTATGTGACGATGGTGCACGATGGCGCCAGCGATATTATCTACGTCAACGGCGAACAGGTCAATATCAAACCCGTTCCGACCAAACTCAACAGCACCGCGCGTCCGCTCTGCTTCGGCAATAACCCGATTGAAGGCGGGCAGTATTTCATCGGGGCGCTCGACAATGTGA
>JAKLJF010000008.1:1567-22490 GCA_023151335.1 Thermoanaerobaculia bacterium
CAACAAGGCGCTGACGGCGGCGGAAATTGCCAAGCTGTACCAAACCGGCACCACCGGCGCCGGCGAGTTGGACGGAAATGTATTGCGCAGCGTTGTGCTGGGGCTGGCTCCCAATCCGGTTGCTGACCGGCTGACGGTTCAACATGCCTTCCCGAACAACCAGGATTTGCTGATCCGGGTGTTCGATATGCAGGGCCGGCAGGTGGATCACCTCCGCTTTGATAAAAACGAGATCCCGGCCGGGCAATTCTCCCTCAATGCCGGCCATTATCCGCAGGGGACGTATTCCCTCAACTTCATATTGGGGGGTAAGAACCTGGGCGCCGTGCAATTTAACAAACAGTAAACGGCGGTTCTTTCCATACTTTTAACACATAGCCGGTTTTTAAACACACAGGCACATAGTTCACATAGAATTTTTATTATGATTCTATTGAACTATGTGCCCTGTGTCCGGCAGTGTGGTATTTGCTATCAATCATCTTTTGATTATGGTTAAGCGTTTTGCACAAAATCCTATTCTGACTACAAAAGATATAAAACCCAGTCAGCCGGGCCTGGTGGTGGAATGTGTGCTGAATCCGGGCGTTTTTCGATTCGAAGGAAAAACCTGGTTGTTGCTGCGTGTGGCGGAACGGCCCTTGCAAAAAGAGGGCATGGTATCCTTCCCGGTGCTGCGGGAAGACGGCAGTATGGAAATCCTGGAATTTGAAAAGGACGATCCCGACGTCGATCTCTCCGACGCGCGAATGGTAGGTTACAAGAATAAAACTTACCTTTCTACCATCTCCCACCTGCGCCTGGTGTGCAGCGACGATGGCGTGCATTTCTATGAACCCGCGGATTTCCCGACCCGGATATTCGGACAGGGGCCCCTGGAAACTTTCGGCATCGAAGACAGCCGGGTGAGCCTGCTTGAAGGGGTTTATCACCTGACCTATACCCAGGTGTCGGAAAACGGCGTGGGTGTGGGTTTTATGCGTACCCGCGACTGGCGGCACTTTTCCCGGGAGGGTATGATCATTCCGCCGCACAACAAAGATTGCGCCCTGTTCGAGGAAAAAATCGGGGGTAAATACTTTTGTTTGCACCGGCCGTCCGGGGTCGATCTCGGTGGCAATTTCATCTGGGTGGCGTCTTCGCCCGATCTGCTGCACTGGGGCGGGCATCATTGCATCCTGCGCACCCGCGAAGGCTGGTGGGACAGCGCGCGGGTAGGCGCCGGCGCCGCGCCCATTAAAACCAGGGAAGGCTGGCTGGAAATTTATCATGGCGCCGATTACAAGCACCGGTACAGCCTGGGCGCCGTGCTCCTCGACCTGAACGATCCCTCCAGGGTGCTGGCGCGTTCGCACCATCCGCTGTTCGAACCCACGGCCGATTACGAACTCACCGGTTTTTTCGGCAACGTGGTGTTCACCAACGGCCATTTGGTCGACGGAGACGAGATCACCATGTATTACGGCGCTTCGGATGAAGTAATCTGTGGCGCCACCCTCTCGATCGAGGCCATTTTATCGGATATTTTAACCACCGCGTAGATCATGCTGCAAAAACTGACCAACGAATTCCGCTTTTTCAACACGCACCCCCTCGGGATGCGTATGCTGTTGCTGACCAACCTGATCTATGCCCTGGTGATGCCCATTGTCGAACTGTTTATCGGGGCTTATATCATGCGTAATTCTTCGGACATCAGCCTGGTGGTGATCTTTCAACTGGCCGTTTACACCGGTATACCGCTCACGTTCATGTTCAATGGTTTTATGCTGAACCATGTGCGGATCGCCCGCCTGTATTCGCTGGGCATGCTCCTGAGCGGCGTGTCGATGTTTGCCATGATGTCGCTCGATCAGCTGGATACGTTCGGGGTATTTGTGGCCGGTTTGATTATGGGATTGTCGTATGGTTTCTTTTGGGCCAACCGCGATTTTCTGGCGCTCAACACGACAAAAGACGACAACCGGAATTACTATTATGGCATTGAAACGTTTTTTTACACGATAGCCGGTATCGTGGTGCCCATGGGTGCCGGGGCGTTTATAGCCGCTACGGAAAAAAACGGCTGGTTTGGCGGCCAGGTCAACGTGGCCTATTACGGCTTGACCATTTTTGTATTTGCCTTGTCGGTTCTCGCCTCCGTACTGGTACATCAGGGGCAGTTTCAAAACCCCAAACGGGCGCCGTTCCTGTTTTTCAAATTCGACCGGCTGTGGAATAAAATGCTCGGTTTGGCGGCGCTGAAGGGCGTAGCGCAGGGTTATATCGTCACGGCGCCCACCATGCTGATCATGAGCCTTGTTGGCAAGGAAGGCGCCCTGGGCCTGATCCAGGGTATTGCAGCCCTGTTGTCCGCCATCCTGCTTTACGTGCTGGGGCGCACCACGGCGCCCGGGCACCGTCTGCTGATCTATGGTATCGGCTGCGCCTTGTTTGTTCTGGGCGCGTTATTCAATGCCGGGTTGTATTCAGCGACCGGGGTGATACTGTTCGTGTTGTGTCTGCTCTTTGCCCGCCCGCTGCTCGATATTGCTTATTTCCCGGTTCAGTTGAAGGTGATCGATGTGGTGGCCGAAAAAGAAGGGCGCAACGAATTTGCCTATATTTTCAACCACGAATTCGGCCTGTATGCCGGCCGCCTGTTCGGCTGCGGCTTGTTTATTGTGCTGGCGCGTTATGTGAGCGATTACGTGGCCCTGCGCTATGCGCTGCTGGTCATCGCTGTAGTGCATTTTATGGGGTGGTTTATGATGCAGAAGATTACCCGTGACTTGAAGGGGTGATTAGATTTTAACACATAGAACGCATAGTTTTTATTCAAAACACGGGAAGAGACTATGTGTTCTATGTGCCTATGTGTTAAAAAAACAAAAACACATAGGCACATAGAACACATAGATTTTTCAAAATATGATGTATTAAAAATTTTTACTCATCGGGTAACAACCGGAACAATTCAGTGACAAAAGTTTTTTGGCCTTCTTTGAAAATATTGGAACAGGTAAAGTTGATAAGTATCGCTTTCGGTACATCAAGTAAACGGGCATATGACAAAACTTGGGCATCAAACAAGGGTATCATTTCCATTACCGCTTTCAACTCCACAACGATGCAATCTTCCACTAAAAGGTCATATCTTAATTCAGCATTTAGCACAGCACCTTTGTAACATACCGGTACTGCCTGTTGGCTTTTAACCTTAATTCCGCGCAGCTCCAGTTCATGAATCATGCACACTTCGTAAACCTTTTCCAATAGCCCAGGGCCCATTTCTTTGTGAACTTCAATTGCAGCGCCAATGATTTCGTAAGTCAGTTTTTTTAAATTACTTTTTGTGAGCGTTTTCATACATCCTTAGTTTTAGAAGTCAAACATTGTGTTTTCAAACAAAGGTAGTGCCTACCAATAAAAATACAAAATGTTTTATTTTTTCAAATGTCTGTTGCCATTTTTTCTCCTGTTCGCTTCCTGCGCGCGCCAGCCCGCGTTTACCCCCTCGGCGACGCCCGTTGCGCAACGCCCCATCCCGCGCGTGGAAAAAATGCCCAACCACCCCAAACCCTACGCGTACAAGGACTGGCGGCAAACCACGCTGGATTTCGACCGTTTGGCATTTGATTTTGCTCAAAAAGGCGAATACTGGCCGCTCATCTGGCTCGACGAAACCGGGCGAAACTTCCCGGAAACCACCTTCGGCCTCTACACGGCCATGGGCGACGTGCGCATGGGCCCGGCCGTCAACAACGGCGAAAACCATGAAGCCCTCGGCGCCCTCGGCGCCGTGCTGGGCGCTACGCTGGTGGGTATAGATAAAAGCAAACAGGACGGCCGGAACTACGTCCGCATGTTGCGCAACTATTTCAACCGCGAAAACGGCTGGAACGTCATCATGAATTTTACCAATAAAGGCGCCCACATCGGCGGCGGATATGGCAACGACTTCTGGTACGAGGTGCACAACAATGTACTGTTTTACAGCGTCGCGAATTTTTATCCGAAAGAAGCCGGTTTCGACGACATCCTGCGCACGATTGCCGATCAGTTTTACCGCTCGGATTCGGTGATGGGCAATAGCTACAGCTATTCCTATTTCGACTTTAAGAACATGAAGGGCGAACGCAACCACATTCCCACCCAGGAAGATGTGGCCGGCGGTTATGCCTTCGTGTTATATTCGGCATGGGTAAAATTCGGCGACGACAAATACCTGCGGGCCGCAAAAAATGCCCTGAACGTGCTGTACCACCAAAAAGAAAACCGCTTTTACGAGGCCATGATGCCCGTGGCCGCCTACGTGGCCGCCCGAATGAACGAGGAGGCCGGCGCGAACTACGATATCCAGCGTTTTCTCGACTGGACCTTCGACGGCACAGCCGTAGGCCGTGAGGGCTGGGGTGTGCTGGCCGACAACTGGGGCGGCTACGATGTCAGCGGGTTGGCGGGCAGTACCGTGCACAACGGCGGCTACGGCTTCCTGATGAATACGTTCGACCTGATGATGCCCATGTCGGCCCTGGTGCGCTACGACCAGCGTTATGCCCGCGCGACAGGGAAATGGGCGCTCAACGCTTCCAACGCCGCCCGTTTCTGCTATCCGTATGAAATACCCGATTCCCTCCAGGCCATCCCGCAACACAAGGCCGTTACGAAAAAAGTGATCGCTTATGAGGGTATTATTAAAGAATCGATCTATCCGGAACACAAGGGCATTACGCCGTTTGCCCAGGGCGACGGGCCGTTATGGGTGGACGGTAACCCGCAACAATCCATGTTTTCGGTGTACGGCAGCGGGCACGTGGGCTTTTTTGGAGCGACCATTCAAAAAACCAACGTGCCGGAAATCCTGCAGATCGACTGCCGCGCCACGGATTTTTATAAAAAACAGGAAGCTTACCCGACTTACCTGTTTTTCAATCCCTACAACGCCGAAAAAACGGTAGAAACTGACCTGGGCGCTCAAAAAGTGGACGTCTTTGATACGGTCAACCGGGTATTTTTGGGCCGGAAAGTCAGCGGCATTTTCCGCTTTTCGCTTCCCGCCGACGCGGCGCGGGTATTGGTGCTGGTACCCGCCGGGAAATCCTGGGCTGTGAAGAACGGTGTGCTGAAAGCAGGAGGCGTGCCGGTGGATTACCGGTATGGGCGGTGATTCTTTACCTTAGCGGCAAAATTCTACCCGGCGCCTTGTTATGCCCGCATTAATGAACATTTACCTCCACGCCGCTGCCGCTATTTCCCCGCTTGGAAGCGTTTCAACGCCTCCCCGCCTGCGATGTGCCGAGCCCGACTACACCGCCTTCATCGATCCACGCCTGATCCGGCGCATGAGTCGCGTGGTAAAGATGGGAACCGCTGCCGCCATAGCCTGCCTGCGCGAAGCCGGACTGGAACAACCCGGCGCCATACTCACCGGCACCACCTACGGCTGCCTGGAGGATACGGAGCAGTTTCTGCACAAACTGGTGGCGCAAAACGAGGAAATGCTCGCTCCAACGGCGTTCATCCAGTCTACCCATACCCACAACACCATTGGCGGTCAGATCGCACTGATGTTGCAGTGCCATGCCTACAACAACACCTTCGTACACCGGGCCTTTTCCTTCGAACATGCCCTCCTGGATGCGATGCTGCTGCTGCGCGAAAACGAAGCGCCCAACGCCCTCGTGGGCGGCCTCGACGAGATCACCGATTCGCTGTACCACGTATTGAGCCGCTTCGATTTATACAAAAAAACAGCGGACGCAGGATATGACCCGGAGGGCACGGTAGCCGGTGAAGGCGCAGCATTTTTCCTGTTGAGCCCGGAAAAACCGGCTGAACCGGCAGCGCAATTGCTCGACGTGGCCACCTTTTACAAGCCTCCAAACATAGTGGCTCAGGTTAAAGCCTTTTTACATAAAAACAACCTGAACGCCCCGGATATCGACCTACTGCTGTGGGGCAAAAACGGCGACAGCCGCTATGATGGATTATACGACACGTTGGCGGAGCAGGTTTTTTCGCGTACCCCGGCGGCAGGTTTTAAACAGCTGTGCGGTGAATACCCCACTGCTTCAGCGTTTGCGGTCTGGCTGACGATGCAGATACTAACCGGAAAAGAAGGGCCGCAAGTGTTGCTGCCCGAGAGCGGGATTTTACCAAAAAAGATATTGATTTATAACCATTTTTATAATATTCATCATTCGCTTATCCTTTTAAACCTGTAATACCGGCGCCTGCGCTACGTTTACGAAACTTTAAAAGTTTCGTAAACGTAGTTCCTGATGATACAGCAACCACTATGCTCACCTTTCGAAACACAAACCTCGGCGTTGGCCTGTTATTGCTGGCACTCCTCCTTTGGGATGGCTGGCATCATGTACCCTGGTGGTTCTATGCACTTTTGGTATTCGTGTATTCCCTGATCATGTTTTACGGCGTCTATTTCATACAGTCGGGCTTTTTTATGAAAACGTTGTACGAAGGACCGCCGGATGCCGGCCGGGTTATAGCCCTGACCTTCGACGACGGGCCTTCGGCGGAGCACACGCCCCGACTGCTCGACCTGCTGAAGGAGCACGATCTGAAAGCCGCCTTTTTTTGTATCGGGAAAAACATCGCCGGCAACGAGACGCTGCTGCAACGGATCGTGCAGGAAGGCCATGTAGTGGGCAACCACAGTTTCACCCACGATACCTGGTTCGATCTGTTCCCGGTCCGGAGGATAGCCGCCGAACTGCGGGAAACGGATCGCCGGATCGAGTCGGTTACCGGCAAACGCCCGGCGCTTTTCCGCCCGCCTTATGGCGTCATCAATCCCAATGTGCGCGACGCTGTCCGGCAAACCGGGCACCGGGTGATCGGCTGGAATGTACGCTCCTACGACACCATGACCGGTGATAATCAAAAGTTAATGGCCCGGTTGTTGCGCCTGCTGAAACCCGGCGCCGTCGTTCTTTTGCACGATCATGGAAAAAAGACCCTCGATGTGTTGCCCGGCTTCATCCGGGCGGCACGGGAGCGAGGGTATGCTTTTGTGCGTTTGGATCATTTGTTAAATGTTGAAGCGTATGTTTAAATTTAAAATTTCCACCACGGAGGCACGGAGTCACGGAGGCGTGATCCCGGCCATTAAATTGCTCACCGTGCCTCCGTGCCTCCGCGGTGAAAAAATAAACCGTCCCGGTATACTGCTTTTACTGCAAGTCTTCTTTTTGCAAACTGCCCTCCCCGCCCAGCAACCCGCCGGCTTCAGCCCCGTAAAAGACGAAAAAGCCTTCCGGGAAAACTTTGCGCAAGCCGGCAAAAAGATCCGGACCATTCAAAGCGAATTCACCCAGGAAAAAAACCTGAGCATGCTGGAGGAAAAGATCGTGTCGAAGGGGCAGTTTTTTTTCAAAAAAGAGAAAAAGGTGCGTCTGGAATATACCACGCCATACAAATACCTGATGATCATCAACGGCGACAACGTGACGGTGCAGGACGACAAAAAAACCAACAAATTCTCCGCCCGGTCCAATAAAATGTTCCGGCAGATCAATGAGATCATCGTCGATTGCCTGTCGGGCACGGCACTGGGCAGCCCGAATTACAGCGTAAAGGCGTTTGAAAACAAAACGCAGTACGCCCTGGTGCTGACGCCCACTTCAAAAACGCTCAAAGAGTTTTTTAAAGACATCCGGGTGTACGTCGACCGGAAAGACTATGCCGTGGCCAAAGTGGAAATGAACGAACTGTCGGGCGACAATACGGTGATGCACTTCAGCCGGCCGGTACTGAACCAGGCGCTGGGGGAGGAAAAGTTCGAGGTGAAATGAATATCGAATATCGAATATCGAATGTCGAATATCGAAGTGTCCGTAGATTACACCATAAACGCTTTGCACCGATCTCGCGGTGTACTCTACGGACACTTCGACATTCGACATTCGATATTCGATATTCGATATTCATTTTTACCCTCCTCCTCTCAGCCTGCCGCTCCCCCTACTCCACCCTGAAAGAAGCCCCCGGCATTTCCCCTGCCTGTGTTGAAAAATTCCGCCCCACTTTTACATCGCACCTATACAAAACCGAAGTGAATGTAGTGGGCAAACAATTCAGCGGTCTGCTGGTGTTTAAAACCATGCCCGACAGCAGCCGGCGGGTGGTGTTTACCAGCGAAACAGGACCGACGCTGTTTGATTTCGAGTTTAAACGGGACAGCTTCGCGGTGCGCTATTGTTTGAAAAAACTGAATCGGAAAGCGGTGATCCGCACCCTGCGCAAGGATTTTGAATTGTTGCTGATGGAAAATACCGGCCGGCCGGCAGGGCGGGTTTTGCGCGACAGCGCGCGGCTGTATTTTCCTTACATTTCGGGCAAAGAAACCAATTATTACCTCACCGACACCCTCTGCAGGCAGTTGTTGCGCATCGAAAAAGCGGGCAGGCGCAAACCCAAAGTGATCGTGGACATGGAACCTTTTCAGGCCGGCATGCCGGAAAACGTACTACTTGAGCACCGGAATTTTACCTTTGCCATTCGATTGAAGGCTCTTAATCCGGGTAACCGTTAAAATGCATCCCTTGCAACAAAGATTACTCCACGATTTTTACCAAATAGAATCCTTTTCCGAAACCGGGGCGGGCGCCTGCGCGGCGACGCTCACGCTCAATGCCGGGCATCCTATTCTGGAAGGGCATTTCCCGGGTTTCCCCGTCGTGCCCGGCGTGTGTATGATGCAAATGACCAAGGAAATACTGGAGCACGCTATCGGCCGCAAAACCCGGCTGGTATCGGCGCGCAGCCTTAAGTTTTTGACCATTCTGAACCCGAATGAAAACAAAACGGTGCGTTCCGAGTTAAACTACCAGGAGACGGAATCCGGACAAATCGAGGCAGAGAGCCGCCTGCTCGATCCCGAAAGCGGTACCGTTTTTTTCAAAATGAAAGGAACGTTTTGTTTACAATGAACGATCTTGGGCCGGTCCGGCAAAAATTCGAGGACTACAAAGTCTGCGTACTGATCCCCACCTACAACAATGCGGGTACCTTGGGGCAAGTGATCGACGGCGTGGCGCGGTATACCCGACACATCGTCGTGGTGAACGACGGCTCCACCGACGGCACCGCCGGCGTACTGGCCCGGTACGACTTTTTACAGGTCGTCAGCTATCCGCAAAACGCGGGCAAAGGCATGGCCCTGCGCCGCGGCTTTCAATTCGCCGTGGAAAAAGGCTACGACTACGCCGTCACCATCGACTCCGACGGCCAGCATTACCCCGACGATCTGCCGGCTTTTCTGGAAAAACTGGAAGAAACGCCCGGCGCCGTTATTATCGGCGCACGGAATATGGAACAGGCCTCGGTGCCCGGCAAAAGCAGTTTCGGACACAAGTTCTCCAATTTCTGGTTCCGGGTGGAAACGGGCATCAAGGCCCCGGACACGCAGTCGGGCTACCGGCTGTATCCCGTGCGGCGCCTGAGCGGTATGCGTTTTTTTACCACAAAATACGAGTTCGAGATTGAAGTGATCGTGCGGGCGGCCTGGGCCGGTATCCCGGTGACGTCGGTGCCGGTAAAAGTGTACTATGCCCCCAAAGAAACCCGGGTGTCGCACTTCCGCCCGTTCCGCGACTTTTTCCGCGTGAGCGTGCTCAACACGGTGCTGGTGTTCATCACTTTCCTGTACATAAAACCCCGTGATCTCATCCAGGGCCTGCTAAAAAAAAACCTTCGCGAACATCTGAAGGAAGCCTTTGCTGACGCCAACGAAAGCGAGATCAAAAAATCGCTTTCCATTGCTTTCGGCGTGTTCATGGGCATTGTGCCGATCTGGGGTTTTCAACTGGCCACCGCCATTGCCGGCGCATACCTGCTGCGGCTGAACAAAGCCCTGGTGATCCTGTTTGCCAACATCAGCCTGCCGCCCGCCATCCCGTTCATCTTGTACGCCAGCTATCAGTGCGGCGCTTTCTGGATGGGCGACAAAGCGGGTACTCTGTCGTTCGACCGCGATCTCTCCCTGGCCGTGATCCACGAGAACGCGGTGCAGTATTTCTACGGCGGTTTTACGTTGGCCGTGCTGGCGGCGCTGGCGTTCGGGGTGGGGGCGTTTGTGGTGATGAAAGGACGGAAAGGGGTTTGGGGCGGCGCAAGAAAAAACAGGTGAAAAACAGTCGCCGGTTGATGTGGAAAAACACCTGAAGCAGTGCATATTTGCCTTGGCAATCAATCTGTTTCTCCACAACGCAAAACCGTATGACCCACAAACACGCCCTTCTCCTGGCCGCCCTTTTCCTTTCCCTTAACCAACTTCCCGCTCAATGGCAACCCGTACAAATGCCCGCTTCCGTATTCAATTCACGCGCGTTTGTGCAGGACTCCGTATTACTGGTATGCCTGAATCAGTTTTTTCCGCAGCCCAAAGCGACCTTTCGCTCGGCGGATTTCGGCGCCACCTGGACGGCACTGCCCGACTCTCTGGCCAATTACTACTATACCTTCAAAGAAGCCGACGGCTTTATTTATGCTTATGATGGCCCATATACGATTGTCAGCGCCGACGGCGGGGTCACGTGGAATCGACTGGATGTACCCTACGGGCTCTTTTATGGGAATCACAGGGCATTCCTGCGCGATACCGTCTTTTATTGCGACATCTATGGAACCGTCATGCGCCAATTCCCGGACGGCAGCCGGGATACGGTATTGTTTGATCCGGACATACGATTGATCAATATTCTCGACCGGCTGGATACGCGCATTATCCGGGTATCCGCCTCCGGTATAGTTTATACAGACGACAGCGGCAACAGCTGGAAAAACGCGGCCGGTGCGCCCGATATGTCCATGTTAAACATTAGTGACAATGACGTATGGATGGCTCGACTCGGCACGCGGGTATTTCTGCTGGTACAGCACGGCCAAAACGACCTGCTGCTGCGATCCGGCGACCTGGGCGCTTCCTGGCAAACCGATACTTTTTTTGCCCCGGACGGTTGCGATAAATACCGCTTGTGGGCTACTTCCAGAGCGGTTTACCTGAACGCCTATTGCATGGGGCAAACGGGATTCTCTCCGTCCGGTCAATGGCGTTTGGGCCTTCAGGATTCGACCTGGCAAATGTTTACGCCACCCATAAAAGACCTGTCCATGATCGGCGAAACCGACAGCCCTTTGATCGGAATCCACTCCTGGTCGGGCAGCCTTTATCGCAGTACGGATCAGGGAACGCATTGGGATGCCATACCGCCGGGTCATGGCTGGGTCGATGTGTACGACCAAAGGCCCTTTTTCCATTGGCCGGATGGCCGTTCGCTCGTGAGTAGCCATGAAGGTTGGCACCTGAAAACGGATGATGCCGCCTTATACCGGCATCTGCCCGACGTAGAAAACAATTGCTTTTCGCAGACCATACAACGCAGCGACTCCGTTTTTTGGGCATGCTCTCCCTTATCCTTATATGAAGGCGTGTGTTTTACCCCCGACCGCGGCGCGACCTGGGATACCCTGGTTCCCTTACAGTACCTGGGTTATGGAAAGATTGAAAAACTGATCTGGGACGAAGACGGCATTTTTGCCCAAATCGCCAGCCCGGCAAATAGCATCCGGCAGCTGGGCCGCTGGTCGTTTCAACAAAATGACTGGACGGACTTGCGCGATTTCCCGGACGGTCTGTACGATTGGGCCAAAGCGGGAGGCAACATAATTGCCCTGGCCGATGCTCCAGGCGGCGCAAAACCGTATGTTTCGACCGATGGCGGCAACTCCTGGAAGATACCCGATCAGCTACCCCCCTCCATTTCTTTTCAACGGATTGAAGCCGGCGGCAATGCCATCTTTGCAATTGTTGGCAGTGGAGCCGGCTTTTACCGCACTGATAACGGCGGTCAAACCTGGGACAAACTGCCCGATGTTTATCCCGCCGGGGGCGGTTGGCCGCTTACTCCTAAAAGAATGCTGACGGCGCCCGACGGCATGTTGTTCATGATGGCGGAAGGTTTTGGTCAGCATCACATTCTGTTTTCGGAAGACGATGGTTTTAACTGGATTGAACTGAGCGATCCGCAGAATTTACCCTATCTCAGCCGGGAACTCCTGCATATTGGCCCCGACGAACAGGTGTACGTGGCGAACTACTTTACCCTGATGCGGCGGCCCACTGCCGATTTCCGCAAGCTGGTGGCCCGGGCCCGCGTCCTGATGGATGCCAACGGGAATGGCATAGTCGATCCCGGCGATACGCCCGCCGAAGGTATACCGGTCAGCAGCGCTTCGCACGTGGCGCTCACCGACTCCAACGGTATGGCCCATGTGGGCCTTCGCGCCGATCTGATGGAGGACAGCCTGCGTCTGGTGGTTAACCTGCCCAACATCCTTGTTTCTCCTGCTTTTCATCCGGTAAACGATCCCGGCGCAGTATACACGTTTCTGCTTACGCCGGAAAAACCGCGTTACCTGGAAGTTCAAATACAGGCTTACCAGCCGCCCCGGCCAGGTTTTGCAGCCAACTATCAGGTGCAGGCAGTCAACTATGGCGTACAGCCCGAATCGGGCCGGCTGAAACTCGTGCTTGACCCGCAAATGCAGTGGCTGGATGCCACGCCGGCGCCTTACGCAACCGCCGGCGACACCCTCTGGTGGCAGGTCAATGACCTGAAACCGCGGACAGTATTTCAGGCTTCCATCATAGCGGAGCTGTCCGTCGCCGCGCCCCTGGGCGAACAGGTGTACCTGACTGTCGCGATGGAAGTGGATTCTTCGCAATCAGGCTGGACGATTGCCGCTTCTGACACGCTTTGGGCGCTTATCGTAGGCGCCTACGATCCCAACGACAAGCAGGTGACGCCCGCGGGTAATCTGACCCCGGAGCGCGTGGCCGGCGGGCTGGAACTCATCTACACCGTCCGTTTTCAGAACACCGGCACCTACTTAGCCGAAAATGTACTGGTAGTGGATACGCTGCCGTCCGGGCTGGATGTGCGGACGTTCCGCTTTCTTGCTTCCAGCCACCCCTGCGAAGTGCGGCTTAAAGCGTCGAACATATTGGAGTTTTATTTTGAAAATATTCAGTTGCCCGATTCCAACGCCAACGAACCGGCCAGCCACGGATTCCTCCGGTTCAGTATCCGGCCTTTTGCAAACCTGGCTTTGGGTACGGTCATCCGGAATGAGGCGGATATTTACTTCGATTTCAACCCGCCCATTCGCACCAATGCGGCGGTCAACAACATTGTGCTGAGCAATCGGGAGTTGCCATCGGTTGCCTTTCTTCCGCTGCAATGCCATCCCAATCCGGCGCAAAATGAAATCTGGATTGACTGGCCGGAAAACAGGGACGCGCAGGCCCGCTTGTACCGCCGGGACGGCGCGTTGATGGGGGTTTTCCCGTTGCAGGCCCACAAAAGGAACCGGCTGGGCATCGGGCATTTGCCGGCGGGGTTGTACGGGGTGCAGGTTGTTTCGGAAGGCAGGACGTATGGGGGGCGGTTTGTGAAGATATAGGAATGGTTCTCCTGCATTTTAGGCGAGCCGGTTAATCGAAGCCCTTCTTACCTGCCCTCTCCCCTTCCCGCTCAACAAACCGCCCCTTCCAATCAAACAAACCTCCAATCTGATCAAATGCCCCGCTGATCTGCAAAGCCGGCGCCGACTTTTGCCGCGACAAAAAGGAGGATGCCGAAAATCCTTTCCCAGAGTAGGCAAAAATCACTTAAAATTTAAATGAAAATGACGATCACCAAGATCATCGGTAGCTTCATGCTCAGCGCCGGCCTGGCATTTGCGCTCACCAGCTGCCAGAAAGACCTGAACACCGGTTTTGAAAACCATCTCACCGAACAGCAATCAGCGGCCGGCACAGACCGGTCTCAACCAATTGGCTGCGAATCCGAGATCCCGGCCATTCTCAATGTACCGGAAGGCAACAAACTGGCCTACCGCACCTATGCCACCGGCGTACAGATCTATGAGGTACGACGCAGCGCAAGCAACCCCAATGTATTCGTATGGGTAAACACCGCGCCGGCTGCCGACCTGTACATCCAGCCCAACTATAATAACTTGGTAGGTATACATTACGGCGGGCCGAGCTGGGAGTTTATCCAGGGCCCCTATAAAGGTGAAAAGACCGTGGCTGCAAGGTTGCAGGGCGTGACCGTAGACCCGGCGGCCATTCCCTGGTTGTTGTTGAAAGTCAATGCCGGCCTCAGTTCTCCCGGCAATCAGGTGACCTATATTCAGCGGGTTTGCACCACCGGCGGCCTGGCGCCGGCCATCATACCCAATGAATCCAATCTCGGACAGGTGGAAGAGGTGCCCTATACGGCTACCTATCTTTTTTACGAGAAAGCGAATGAAGGCAAAAAGCAGCCGTAAAGTATAAAACCTTCGTTGCTCCCCCCCGTCGTTCAACGGCGACGGGGGGAATTTTTTATTCAAATCCCTCATTCCACGATCTTGAACGTCGTCCGCCGGTTCGCCTGATGCTCCGATTCGGTGCAGCTCGCGCAGGGGCAGTCCACCGCCGGTTGGGTTTCTCCATAGCCCAGCGCGGAGAGCCTGCCCGGGTCGATACCTTTGCCGATCAGGTAGTTCACGGCGCTTTGGGCGCGTTTTTGCGAGAGGTCTTCATTGTAGTTGTTGTTGCCGCGGCAGTCGGTATGGCTGCCCAACTGGATGCGGATGCCGGGGTTTTGGCGCAGCACGTCGGCCAGGCGGTTGAGGGTGGGTTCGGCGTCGGGGCGGATATCCCATTTGTCGTAGTCGTAGTAGATGTTTTCCAGTACGATTTCCCGGTTGCGGAAGATCTTGTCGAGCACGATCTCCACCTCGTAGGTTTGTACGGGGTTGGCGGGGTCTTTGGCGATGCCGCGGGTACTGAAGCGGGCGCTGTTGGCCAGATAGCCCTCGCGGGAGGCCAGGAAAAAATAGTCGGCGTTTTCAGCCAGTTCGAGGCTGAAATGGCCGTCTTCGCCCACGGTGACATTGGTCTTTTTGGCATTCAGGTCGATCTGCACCGTCGAAGCGGCCAGCGGTTTTCGGCCCAGCACCTTGCTGTTGGGGTCTTCCGGATTGGAGAATATTTTTTCCAGCACATAGCCGTCGAGAATCATTTTGTACGCCAGCGGTTTGGCCGGCGTGGTGTCCACTTTCGGCGGCTGGGGTGGCGGTACGCGTTGCTCGAAGCGGTAGATATCGTCGCCGCCGCGGCTGTCGCCGGCAGGGCGGTTAGAGGTAAAAAAGCCGCTGCGAAGCAGGTCGCCCGGTTGGAGGACGCCCTGGCGGGTGGGCGCGTCGGTGGCGATAAAGCCGAAGTCGTCGGCGCCACTGTTGACGGGTGATTTCAGGTTGACGGGCGGCGCCCAGGCGTTGCGGTCGGCCTTATAGGTGCGGAAAATATCCAGTCCGCCCATACCCGGCAGGCCATCGGAGGCGAAGTACAGGGTATCGGCGCTGAAGAAAGGGAATACTTCGTTGCCGGGGGTGTTGAGGTTGCGGCTCAGGAGTTTGGGTTCGTCCCAGCCGCTCTCGCTTTTGGCGCTGCGCTGTACCGACCACAGGTCGTAGCCGCCCCAGCCCTCAGAATCGTTACAGGAGAAGTACAGCGTGTTGCCGTCGGGCGAGAGGGCGGGATGCAGGTAGTTGATCTTTTCGCGTTGGAAGGGCAGGGGTTTGGGTTCGCCCCAGCCGTCGCCGGCGCGTTGGGCGGTGTATATTTTGCAGTACTGGTCGTCGCCCTTGTAGGCGCCCACGGCACGTACGAAGAATATTTCGCTGTAATTTTTGTTGAAACACATGGTACCCTCGTTGCCCTCGCTGTTGAGGCCGCCGTCGAATACCTGCGCGCTGGCGGCTTCGGGGTCGACAATAAAGAGGTCCATGAATTTGTTGTTGGTCCATTTGTAGTTTTCGTCGCCTTTGCCCAGCGCGCGGTCGCTGCTGAACACCAGGCGGCCGTCGGCATAAAACACGGGCGAGAAGTCGTTTTGAGGACTGTTGAAGGGCGCCGCTTCCACCTTGTAGCCGCTTTGCGGGGCGATTTTGAGCCAGCCGGCGGCTACGTCGCAGGCGGTTATTTCCTTGCGGTATTCGTAGGGGCTGCCGATTTCGATACCCAGGTTTTTGAACGCTTCCCGGGCTTCGGGGTAACGTTCCAGTTTTTTCAGGGTATAGGCGTATCCTTTGAGTGCGTCGGCGCCGTAGTTGTTGTCGTAGGCCTGGGAATACCAGTTGAGCGCGGCGGCGTCCTGGCCGTTTTGGCGGTAAGCTTCGGCGATGCGGTAGGCCAGCTGACCCTTTTCCGTGCGGGTTTTAGCGCGGCCGAATTCTTTTTGCAGCATGGGGATAGCCGCGGCGTACTGCTTGCGGTCGTAGGCGGTGCGGCCATCTTTTATCTTGATGGTATAATTGCAGGCGCCCAATATCAGAAAAGCGAACAGAAGAAAGGGGGCAATATGTTTTTGACTGGTCATAACAATTTCCTATTTCAGGCAACAACGAAAATAAAATGCCTTGTGTTTTGGTTATAATATGCCTTTTCGGCAAAAAATAGCATGGTAAACAATCGCTATCCGGCTACCCAAAGATGCAGTTTATTTGCCGGAAGATGCCTTAAGTTTTCGTTTAGTACGATTTTTGCATTTAGCGCGTTTATTCTCCAGTCCTCAAATCACCGGGAGCGTAAAACCGCAACCCGCTAACCCGAAACCATTTTTAACCTGACTTCTACCGGAATCTGCTTTTTCATGAAAAAACTAAGTGTCATCCGGCAACTTTTCACAGTTGCGCTTTGCAGTTTATCCCTCTCGTCGAGCCTGCTTTTAGCCCAGCAGCCCGAATTGCAGGCCAAATCGCCCGAAGTGGCGGACTTTGAGATGGAAGTGCCCGACCTGGAAGCGTACAAACCCAAACCGGTCGATACCGAGCAGGGGCTCGCGGTGATCGCGTTCGGTTCCTGTAACAAACTGAATATGCCCCAAAATATCTGGGCCGATGTAGCTGCCAACAACCCCAATCTGTGGATCTGGCTGGGCGATATCATCTACGCCGACACGACCAACCTGCGCGCGCTCGCGGCACACTACAAGCGCCTGAAAACCAATCCGGAATATAAAAAACTGCGCGCCAAAGCCCAGATCATCGGCATATACGACGACCACGACTACGGCGCCAATGACGCCGGCAAGGAATTGCCCGTCAAAAAGGGCAGCAAAAAATGCCTGATGGACTTCCTTGACGTGCCCATGAGCGCCCCCGTACGCAAACGGGAGGGCGCCTACAATTCGTACCTCTTCGGCAAAGGCGAACAACGCATCAAGGTGATCGTGCTGGATACGCGTTATTTCCGCGACCGCCTGGACCCCGATCCCAGCAAGCAACGCCGGTATATCCCCAACACCGTGGGCGATATCCTTGGGGAAGAACAATGGAAATGGCTGGAAAATGAGCTGAGCACCAGTCCGGCCAACCTGAACATCCTGTGCACCAGCATCCAGGTACTGGCCGACGAGCACGGCCATGAGAAATGGGGCAACTTCCCCAACTGCCGCAAACGCCTGCTCCAACTGATCGTCAAAACCAAACCCAAAAACCTGCTGATCCTGTCGGGCGACCGCCACATGGCCGAGATCACTAAAATGGATCTGCAGGGCCTGCCCTACCCCCTGTATGATTTCACCTCCAGCGGCCTGACCCACGTGCGCAGCGGCACCAGTGAGCCCAACAAATTCCGGGTAGGCGAAATGATCGTCAAGAAAAACTTCGGCATTTTGAAAATTTACTGGGAAAACGAACGGCCCGTCGTGACCATGCAAGTGCGGGGAGCGAAAAACGAGTTGTACCAGGAGGTGGTGGTGAAGTATTGAGTGCGCCTTATTTTTCCTATCTTATTTTTTTATTTGGACATTGGAAATTCCTTGTTGGATATTGGATATTCCGCTACGCTCTCCCGACGTAGCGGAATATCCAATATCCAACAAGGAATTTCCAATGTCCAGGTAGCCCGCGTAGACCTAAGCAGGCAGGAACTCAATTTAAGCCGGAGAATGTTTTCTACCCCCTATCTTTGCCCCGCTTTAGCGCGGGCGAATGATGCCGAGGGCCCGGGCGCGCCACAACACGTAATGGAATTTCTGAAACAACATATTGAAGCGCTGATCTTCGCCTCGCCGCAGGCCATGGCCCTGTCGGATATTCAGTCGGTCCTGAACGAAGTGTTTCAGGCCGAAGTGCCGGAAGCCGATATTACCGCCGCCATCGAACAAATCCGCGATCAGTTTCAACAGGAACAGTATGCTTTCGAAATGGTCGATATCGCCGGCGGCTACCAGTTCATGACCAAAGGCGCCTACCACAACACGGTGGCCGTACACCTGAAGCAGACGACCAAAAAACGGCTTTCCCAGGCTGCCCTGGAGACGCTGGCCATCGTGGCGTACAAACAACCCGTCAGTAAATCGGAACTGGAAGAGATCCGAGGCGTCAACTGCGACTACGCCCTGCAGAAACTTTTGGAAAAAGAACTTGTTATGATAGCCGGCCGCAGCGAAGGCCCAGGCCGCCCCCTGCTATACGCCACTTCCGAAAAATTCATGGACTATCTCGGCATCCGGACCCTCGCCGACCTGCCCAAACCCAAAGATTTTAAAGAAGTGGAGAATATGGTGGGGGAAACGCCAGAGTGAGAATTACGAATTGCGGATTACGGATTGTCCCGAGGCCTCGGGACAATCCGCAATCCGCAATCCCTAATCCGCAATCCGCAATAAAAATGGAAGAAACTTTAGTCAACCGCGTCGCCAACAGTGGCCTGGTCACCATAGACCTGGAAGCCTTTTATCCGGAAGGCGAGGTCGTACCTTTCGACCTGAAGGATCATTTATTCATGGGGCTGATCCTTAAGGAGAAAGAATTTCGCGAAGCGCTGAAGGAGCACGACTGGAGCCGGTATGCCGGCAAGAACCTGGCTGTCTTTTGCTCCGCCGACGCCATCATACCCATGTGGGCGTATATGCTGGTGGCCTCTTATGCGGGGGCGTATGCGCGGGATATCGCGCTGGGCACGCCCGATCAGTTTGCCGAGATAGCCTACCTGAAAAAACTGGCGGCTCTCGACCCGGCCGATTACGCCGGCAAACGCCTCGTGATCAAAGGTTGCAGCGACAAACCGGTGCCGCCCTCGGCATATCTGGAGATCACACGCCGGCTTCAACCCGTGGCGCAAAGTATTATGTTCGGAGAACCGTGTTCGACCGTGCCCGTGTATAAAAAGGCAAAAACAGAAGGATAATCCGGGTGAATTTCGTTATCTTTGTAAAAAATAATCACGCTTCTCATGGATTATACCAGAAATAACCGCGCCTTACTGGCCCTCAACATACTCCTGGTCACCGTGCTCGCCGGCGTTTTTTTTGTGTCGTTCAAGGGCAACAGCGGCGGCTCCGGCATTTCTTCAGCCGAAGAAATGGTTCGATCCATCAACCTGGACAAGGACTTTTACTTCTGCGGCGAAAAATTTCCGATGGACAATTTCGACGTCCGGCAACGCCTTGACGCGGAGTTGTTGCGCAACGTGTACTATCATTCGCAAACCATCCTGGCCATCAAACGCGCCAACGCCATTTTCCCGGTCATTGAGCCGATTTTGAAAGAACAAGGCGTCCCGACCGACCTGAAATACCTGGCCGTGGCTGAAAGCACCCTTTCGAACGCCATTTCACCGGCCGGCGCCAGCGGGGTATGGCAGTTTATGAAAAGCGCCGCCGCGGAATACAACCTGGAAGTAAACGGCGAGGTAGACGAGCGCTACCACCTGGAAAAGGCCACCCGCGCCGCCTGTAAATATTTGCGCCAGCAAAAGGAAAAACTGGGCAGTTGGGTGCTGGCAGCCGCCGCCTACAACGGCGGACCCGGACGTATCGCCCAGGAAAAAGCCAAACAACGCGCCAACAGCTTCTTCGACATGAACCTGGCCGCCGACGAAACCATGCGGTATCCTTTCCGCATCGTTGCCATCAAGGAAGTGATGGAAAATCCGGAGGATTATGAATACGCCATTGAGAAAGATCACCTGTACGAACCCATTAAAAACTACAGAACGGTGCAGGTGAGCGGCTCGGTGGAAAGCTGGGGCGATTTTGCGGTACAAAATGGCACCAGCTACCGGATGCTCAAGTTGTACAATCCCTGGCTCGTCGACAGCAAGCTGACGAATAAAGCCGGCAAAACCTACGAAATAAGACTGCCGAAATAACCGCCCGATGTCCCGCGACCGCCTGGCCCGATGGTTTGCGCAAACAGCCCTGATCTGGTTGCTGGTCGCCGCACTGATGGGCGTCTGGCTTCGCTGGCAGAGCTGGGGCGCGCCTCCCCTGGTTTTTAATTTCCGTTTTCTGACCCACGCCCATTCCCACCTGATGTTTCTGGGTTGGGTGTACAATGCGCTGGCCGCTCTGCTGATCGCCGCGTTTCTAACCGCGCAGCCCGGCCGTGTTTACGTTTGGCTCTGGGCGGGTTTGCAGGCCGGACTTTTAGGCATGGCCGTTTTTTTCCCCTTGCAGGGTTATGCGGCAGGTTCCATCAGTTTCTCCACCCTGCACATGGCGCTGGCCGGCTGGCTCGGCTTGCGCCTCTGGCTCGATGCCGGAAAGTCGGGGCTTGCTTTCACCGCATTGCGGTGGAGCATCGTTTTTCTGATTGTTTCTTCCCTGGGCCCTTTCGCCCTGGGCTATGTGATGGCCAAAGGCGGACAGGCGACCATCTGGTACAACCTGGCGATCTATTTCTACCTGCATTTTCAGTACAACGGCTGGATGTTATTCGCCCTGCTGGCTATCCTGCTACGGCATCTGCCCGGAAATGACGGTCGGATCGGGCAGGCTGTTCACCTGCTGGCCGGCGGATGTGTGGCTACGTATGCCGTGAGCACACTTTGGACGGACCCTCCTTTGCCGGTGTATCT
>JAKLJF010000900.1 GCA_023151335.1 Thermoanaerobaculia bacterium
ATGAAAAAGCCGAACCGCTTCAACTGGAATCCAAAACCATTATGGAAAAAACAATGGGCAAAGAACACCCCAGCTATGCCCAAATACTGATCGATCTGGCCTTACTATACGGGGAGACGGGCCAATATGAAAAAGCCGAATCGCTATATCTCGAAGCCCAAGTCATCCGGGAAAAAACATTAGGCAAAGAACATCCTGATTATGCCGGTTGCCTGAACAATCTAGCGATTCTATATTGGATGATGGGCCAATATGAAAAAGCCGAACCGTACTATCTCGAATCAAAAAACATCCGGGAAAAAACATTGGGCAAAGAACATCCTGATTATGCCAAAAGCCTGCATAATCTATCAGTATTGTACGGCAGCATGAGTCATTATGAAAAAGCCGAACCGCTTCAACTGGAATCCAAAGTCCTCATTGAAAAAGTATATGGCAAGAGCCATCCCGAATATGTCAAAGGCTTGGATCATATGGCGGCGCTGAATTGGCTTACCAGCGATTTTGATTCAGTCCGTTCCTTTTTTTTAGAAGCCGAAGAAATTGAAAAATCATATCTCGTTCAAGCAACCCGTTTTCTTTCGGAACGGGAATTGTCAGCGTACGTCTTAAAATTTGCCGGAAAACTGGACAAGAGATTTTCTTTTGCGCAAGTACATACAGGTATCTCCGGCGCCTGTTACAACAACACCCTATTCCACAAAGGCTTTCTGATAAATGCCGTTTCACAAATTAATAAACTGGCCCTGACGGACTCGGCATCTACAGAATATTATCTCCGCTTAAAATCCCTCCGCCGCCGCCTCTCCATCGAATACGCCAAACCCACCGCCGAGCGCAAAAACGTCGCCGAACTCGAAGAAAAAGCCAACACCCTCGAAAAAGAACTTGCCCGCAGCGTCGCAGGCTTTGGCGAAGCCCTTCGACAAGTGAACTGGCAGGAAGTACAAGCCGCCCTGAAACCCCGCGAAGCGGCCATCGAATTTATCCGCTTCAGCTACTACACCCCCAAGCCCACGGACAGCGTGCTTTACGCCGCCCTGCTCCTCAAACCCGGCACGGCAGCGCCCGCCTTCATCCCGCTATTCGAAGAAAAACAACTCGACGCCCTGCTCACCCCGCTCGCCGGACAAGGCAGCGGCGGCCCGAACGAACTTTACGGCGGAAAGACGGGCCAATCCCTTTACCGCCTGCTCTGGGCGTCGCTGGAACCGCATCTGAAGGGCGTGAAAACCGTTTATTTCTCGCCCGCAGGCCTGCTGCACCGCCTGAACCTGGGCGCTATTCCGACGGGAAAATCCAAAGAAACCATCGGCAAACGCCATGCCCTTTCGGCGCTCGGCAGCACCCGGCAATTGGTTGTAACGACTGCCGCGCCCGCGGCCAATACCGCGGCCGTTGTATTCGGCGGCATCCGCTACGACATGGACAGCGCCGCCATAGCGACAGGCGAGCCCGGTGAATTCGCCGGACATCGCGGGCTGTCGTTCAGCCAGACAGATTCTACCCTGCGCAGCGGCACTTGGAAATACCTGAAATATTCGGAGCGGGAAGCCGACAACATTCAGGCGCAGCTGCAACAGGCCGGCTTTCAGGCCGGCGCGCACAAGGGCTACGCCGCCACCGAAGAGGCGTTCAAACAATTGGGAAAAGACCGCCCTTCCCCTCGCATCCTGCACGTTTCCACCCACGGTTTTTTCTTTCCCGACCCGGAGAGCAATCTGAATTCCGAAATCCGCAATCCGCAATTGAGTGAGCCGGTATTTAAGATTTCCGACCACCCCATGATCCGTTCGGGGCTGATCCTGGCCGGGGCCAACCACGCCTGGAGTACCGGCAAGCCACTCGGCAACCGCGAAGACGGCATCCTCACGGCTTACGAGATCAGCCAGATGGATTTGCGCCACACCGAACTCGTGGTGCTGTCTGCCTGCGAAACGGGCCTGGGCGACATACGGGGCAACGAGGGCGTGTACGGCCTGCAACGGGCCTTTAAAATCGCCGGGGTCAAAAACCTCATCATGTCGCTGTGGCAGGTACCCGACTTTCAGACGCAGGAACTGATGACCGTTTTTTACCAAAAATGGCTGTCCGACAACATGACCGTGCATCAGGCGCTGAAGGCAGCGCAGGAGGAGATGCAACGCCGGCGGTATGAACCGTTTTACTGGGCAGGTTTTGTGCTGGTGGAGTAAGGATTTAGGGATATTATTCGTCCGACCAATAGGCTGTCAGGATTACCTGCAAAACCGACATTTTACCACACCTGGGTACAAAGTGAAATATGTTACGCCATTGTGGCAAGAGTAGCCCTGAAAGGGCGCCATCGGCAAGGCCGGGCAACGCCCTGCTGTCACGGCGCGTTCTCTTCGGCAAGCCCTGAAAGGGCGCAATCATCTATGCTCAGCTATGATTTCGCCCTTTCAGGGCTTTGATCCCGCGACAGTCGCTGAAGTAGCAGG
>JAKLJF010000901.1 GCA_023151335.1 Thermoanaerobaculia bacterium
TGGGTACGGCATACTGGTTTGTGCGCAGCCGCAATCAAAAATTCCGGGAAAAACAGGAAGAACTGGAAGCAGAACAAGCCATCAACTATTTTGCTACCAGCATGTACGAACGCGCAACCGTGGATGAGATCCTGTGGGATGTGGCGCGCAATTGCATCGGAAGGCTTCACTTTGAAGATTGTGTGATCTACTTGCTCGACGAGCAGAGACAGGTGTTGGTGCAAAAAGCCGCTCACGGGCCAAAAAGCCCGCGCCAGTTTGAGATTGCCGCTCCCCTCGAAATACCAGTCGGAAAAGGAATTGTGGGCAGTGTGGCAGCAAGCGGCCAGCCTGAACTGATCGGCGATACCCGGCTCGATCGGCGTTATATTGTCGACGACCAACCCCGGCTTTCGGAAATTGCCGTTCCGATCCGTTCCGACGGCGGCGTATTGGGGGTGATCGATTGCGAACATTCCAGGGCCGGTTTTTTCACCGCCAAACATTTGTCTATCCTGACCACCATTGCATCGCTCTGCGCGAACAAGATCACCCGCGCCCGTGCCGAGGCGGAAAAAGAAGCAGCCAAACAGGTGCTGGACGATACCCGGCAAAAAATGCGCGAAGTGGAAATGCAGGCGCTGCGCGCCCAAATGAACCCCCATTTTATTTTTAACTGCCTCAATTCGATCAACCGCTATATTGTCAAAAGCGATCAGGCCACGGCATCGCTCTACCTGACGCGCTTTGCCAAACTGATCCGGCTGATCCTCGATAATTCCAACAACAAAAACGTGGTTTTGTCGAACGAACTGGAAGCGCTTCGCCTGTATATTGAAATGGAATCGCTTCGGTTCTCGCAAAAATTCACTTACGACATCACGGTGGAAAACAACGTGAACCCCGACAGCATCGAAGTGCCGCCGCTGATCATTCAGCCTTTTGTCGAAAATGCAATTTGGCATGGCTTGCTGCACAAAACCGAGGCCGGGCACCTGCACATCCACTTGCAAATGGCCGGAGAAAACATGCTGCAGTGCACGGTTGAAGATAACGGAATCGGGCGTCAGAAGGCCAGCGAACTCAAAAGCAAAAGTGCCACTACCCGAAAATCACTGGGTATGCAACTAACCGAAGACCGGCTTTCCTTATTAAATAAACATGCGCAGTTAAACTCCAGTATAGAAATCATTGACCTCGGCGGATCGGAACATGAACCGGCCGGCACCAGGGTGATCCTGAAAATCCCTGTTTGATCCCTGTATAAAATTTACAACCGTCTCAATCTGCAAAACATGATCCGTTGCATAATCATCGACGATGAAAACAACAGTCTGGAAATGATGGAATGGCTCCTGGCCACCTACTGCCCGGAGGTCTCCATCCTGGCTATGTGCAATTCGGGCGCACAAGGTATAGAAGCCATTCGCCGGCACCAGCCCGATGTAGTTTTTCTCGATATCGAAATGCCCCACATGAACGGCTTTGATATGCTGGAGCAATTCGACAAACTGAACTTCGACGTGGTTTTCTGCACCGCTTACGATCAGTTCGCCATCAAAGCATTCAAATACAGCGCCCTGAATTACCTGCTCAAACCGGTGGATCCGGAAGACCTGCAAGAAACCATTCGCCGTATAGAAAGTAAACAGAACACCCCAAGCCGGGAACAAATTGACTTGTTATTGCAACAGTTGAGGCAGGCAAATAAACCAGCAAGCGCCCGCATTGCACTTACTACTAACGATGGCATGATCTTCGTGCCTACACAGGATATTTTGTACTGCGAAGCGGAGAGCAACTACACCAAGGTAGTGCTGAGCAATGGAAAAAAAATGATCGTGGCCAGGGTGTTGAAAGAAATTGATGAAACCCTTTCCGGCGGTGATTTTTTCCGGATTCATAATTCGTTCCTGATCAACATCAATCACATCAAAAAATACGTGCGGGGCGATGGCGGCTACGTGATCATGGACGATGATGTGACCATCAGTATTTCCCGCTCCCGCCGACAGGCCTTCATGGAAATGTTTTCCAGGTTTTAAGGTGAAGGTTAGAAGGTTTCTGGTTGACACAACCTTCTAACCTTCCAACCCGCTAAGCTCGTTACTCAATTCACGCCAGGGCACATATTGAACGCCGGCCTGAAAATCGCGGTTCAACAGTTTGATGATGGCCTGAAAAACAGCGTTGTCGCGGAGAAAATCTGCATCATCCAGTTCCAGTACGACTACCGGCGTCTCCGATTCCCGTTTAAAATGATCGAGGTAAGCATTTTGCAATTCTTCCAGGTATTCGCCGGTGATCAGGCGTTCCATGTCGCGTGCGCGTTGCCGGATCTGACGCAATAACACATCTACGGGGCGGTGCAGGTATAACAGCAGATCAGGTTTGGGAAAGGTGGCATTCAGGACAGAGAAAAGCCGTTGGAACAGGCGAAATTCCTCTTCACTCAGGTTGTTTTTGGCAAAAAGCAGGGT
>JAKLJF010000902.1 GCA_023151335.1 Thermoanaerobaculia bacterium
ATTCGCCGCAAAATGGCCCTCTTCTGCAACGTGGAAATGTCGTCGGTGATCGAAGTGATCGACGCTGACAGCATCTACGACGTGCCACTGCTGCTGCTCAAGGAACGGCTGGATGCGGTGGTGATCTCCAAACTCCACCTCAACGACCGTCGCGAGCCGGATCTGTCCAACTGGAAAACCTTCCTGGGCAAACTAAAAAATCCCTTGCGCGAGATAAGGATCGGCCTGATCGGCAAATACAACGAACTGCCCGACGCTTATAAGTCCATTTACGAAGCATTTGTGCATGCCGGTGCGGTGAACGAGTGCAAGGTAAAGGTGGTGCCGGTACATGCCGAAGAACTGGAAGGCGCCAATACCGACCTGGAAAAATTGCTGAGCCAACTCAACGGTATTCTGGTGGCGCCCGGTTTCGGCGAGCGGGGAATCGAAGGTAAATTACGCGCCATTCGCTACGCCCGCGAAAACAACCTGCCCTTTTTCGGCATCTGCCTCGGCATGCAAACGGCTTGCGTGGAATTTGCCCGCAATGTCATCGGTCTGGAAGGCGCCGCTTCCACCGAAGTCAATCCCAAAACCCCACACCCGGTGATCGATCTGATGCCTGAACAAAAAAAGATCACTAAAAAAGGCGGCACCATGCGCCTGGGCGCGTACCCCTGCGAGCTGAAAAAGAAAACTCACGCTTATTCCGCTTACCAGCAGGCGCTGGTCAGCGAACGCCACAGGCACCGCTGGGAATTCAACAATGATTACCTGGCGCGGTTCGAACAGGCCGGCATGGCGCCTTCGGGCATTAATCCGGAGTCCAACCTGGTAGAGATCATGGAGTTGAAAGACCATAAATGGTTTGTGGGCGTACAATTCCACCCGGAACTGAAAAGCACCGTGGAGCGACCGCATCCCTTGTTTGTGGCATTTGTGCGGGCCTGCATAGGCTAACCGGAAATGTCATTTACAAACCTTACTTTTGTGCCAAGCGTTTGACCTTTATTCCACAACAATATGTCTACTTTTTTTCGTAAAGCCCTGGGTTTGTTCGTCGTACTCGATGAAGAACAATCCAAGCAGGCCGAAGTACCCCAATCCACTTCCACGACAGCAGCCACGCCCGGCACACCCAGGCAACCTCAGCCCCCCGCGCCCAAACAACTTTCAGAAGCTGAATTGTCGAAGTTCGAAAAACACTTCGATCAGTTGTTCGATCAGGCCAACCTGCCCGGTCCCGACTATTTTGAATTCTGGAAAACCATGGACACCCTCGAAGCCCATATTCCGGATGAAAAAGCGCGCATGAAGGCGGTTTTCGCATCCTTGAAAATCCAGGGGCTGAGCAAACAGATCCTGCTGGATACCGCCGGAAAATACAAAGACATTATCCTGAAAGATAAGGCCAGCTTCGAGTCGGCCGTGCAAAGCAAATCGGAATCGGAAATCGCCGGTCGGGAAGCCTCCATTCAAAAAATGGAAAAGGAACGGGAAGATAAGCGACAAATGATCGAAAAACTACAGCGCGAGATCGAAGAATCCGCGGCAAAAATCGCTTCTTTGCAGCAGGAGATCGCCGCTGAAAAACAAAAGATCGAAAACGCCCAACGGGGCTATCTGGCAGCCTGCAACGCGATGGTGGCCAAGATCGACAACGACATCCAGCAATTTCAGCAAATCATAGAATAATCGTCCCGCAATCTTTTTTTATTCACCTAATAATTTTTTTGCTATGCAAAAACCGTTGATTCCCGCTCTTTTATGTTTTACTATGCTCCTTTTATTCGGGTGTGGCAAATCGTCCGATTCGCCCGACAATGCCGCCGCCTGGGTGGTGACCGATTATGAAGACAACAAAGCCGTCGCAGGAAACGAAGACCTTTTTACGGGTTATTCCTTCGATCTGAACACGGACAAAACAATAGTCATTCACTTACCCAACGGCAACACTTTACCCGGTACCTGGAGCCTTGAATCGAACAACACCCGACTGATCATCGACATCCATAAACCCGTTCCGCCCCTCGATGGGCTGACCGGCCCCTGGATCGTTAAGGAATATACGGATACGAGCATAAAATTGGAAAGCGGATACGATCCAATTGCTTACGTGGGCGTTCAGGGTCGGAAAGTGTTTTTCGCTAAACAGTGAAATATTTTCTGAGAGCGCTCTTGTGGCTGTCATTACCCCGCTTTTTTTATTAATTTCAATATTCCGATATGCAAAAACTGATAATTCCCGCACTTATATCTTTTATGTCGCTCCTTTGTTTCACGGCATGCGACAAATCAAATGACAATACTCCGGACAATGCCCCGGTTTGGGTGATCACTTACTTTGAGGTAGATAAGACCCCGGCAGGAGGAAGCGCTGCTTTTAACGGTTATACTTTCGATTTTAACCCGGACAATTCTTTCACGGTACACGTCCCCGGCGGCAGTACCCTGACGGGTAAATGGAGCCTTGAAA
>JAKLJF010000903.1:0-2102 GCA_023151335.1 Thermoanaerobaculia bacterium
CGAAAATACCATCTATGTAAGTTCGGCTCTCCCATGTATTGCCTTTCAGCACAAACTTTTTTACCCGCATACCGCCCGCATCGTACAAGTAAGCGGCTTGTTGGGAAATGCAGCCGTTTGCATCATCCACCGAGAAGCGGATGAGCCTGTCGCTGTGGTCCCATTGGTGGTGACGGGAAAGGCTTTCCTGTTCGAGATTGCCGTTGGCATCGTATAAATATTCGAATGGTTGCCTTCTGAAAATTGCCTTCTCTAAACGGTTGCTATCTTTTTCTACCCTGTAGCGTTTGTTGTAACTGTTATTTCGTCCGGCCCTGTGTTGGAGCCGTTCCATGTTGCCCATTTTGTCATAATAGTAGGTTTGTTGGTATGCTCTGGTTTTAGTGGGATCGTCGTGTGTTTTCATTTGCAGCCACCCGGCAATTTCGCTCTTGCCGCGGTTCGGCGGCGCTATGTCGCATTCCCTGCCGGTAGCCGAAATGAGCCGGTAAATGGCATCGTACGTAAATAAGCGTTTCAACTCATCCGGTAAAGCGCCGGTACCCGAGCCTTTGGCGGTATCATTGATGCTTTCAATATTGCCGACCAGGTCGTATGTATAGCCAAAATCCTGTATTGCGCCGTTCAGGGGCTTGTATCCATCCGGCGCATCTTCATACTTTTCGGTGCGCAACCGCAGCAGGCGGAAGGTCAATGGGTCGTAGGCATAGCGGGTCATCAGGCGGTTGCCGTAAAGGACCAGGCTGCGCTGGCCTTTGGCGTTATAGGCGATGTGTTCCACATATACCTCGCTGTCCACATCTTCCGGATAGGTCATTTTTTTTACCCGGTTCAGGGCGTCGTAGAGTATGCTGGTAACATAAACCTGGCCACTCAACGCGACGTTTGTATCCCAGTCAATGGTAAATGGCTTTTTTTCATTTAACGCTTTTAAAATGACGGAATCGGCCACCACCTCGCGCTGTTTTTCCAATATATTGCCTTTGAAATCGTAAGCATTGATGGTGAGTATTCCCGCTTCGTCGTAATGCTGATGGAGTCTGCCCAACTTATTGCCGGCGGTAGCTTTCGTCTGTCCGAGGCTCTCGCCGTATATCATTTTTTCCCGCAGGGTCAGGGAACCGCTTTCGTTATCCCGCGCCCATTTTTTAGTGGGACGGTTCAGGTCGTCGTAGGCTTGCAGGATCAGCCCGCCGCGTTTGTCGCGCCGTTCTATGGGGTTGCCGAGGGCGTTGTAAATCGTGGTGCGGATGCCGGCATCAATACTATTTATGAGCAACGGTTGATTGGCAAGGTCGTAGGCGTGCAGGAACGCCGGCCTGTCAAATGCATCTCTGATCTCCAGTACATTGCCCCGTATATCGTACCGGGTTGTCGTCACAATCCAATCCTTCGGATGCTGACTTTGTTTTTCCCGCTGCACAGCCTTGATGGTGCGGCCCAGGCTGTCTATTTCGATATTCGCGGGGGAAAACCAATGGCCTTGAAATTTTTGGGGTTCCGCGGTATTGCCGTGTGTCAAAGGCGCCAGGTCGTTGGCGTCGTAGGTGTAGGCTTCCCAGGGTGTGGGGGTAAAATCATCGGGGGTATCCAGGGCATCGGGGATGCCATAAATAACGCGCTGCGCCGAGCCGTCTGGATTAACGGTGCGTATCACCTGCCCGCGCGGGTCGTATTCCATTCGGACGCTTTTACCGGCCATCGGTTGGCCCTGCTCATCGCGTTCCTCATCCGGGTTTTTATAATCCCAACCTGTTGAATAAAACGGCTCGAATTTTTCGATCACCTGGCCTTTATTGTCGTAAATCTGCCAGCCACTGACCACAACGTTGGGGTTGTTTTCATCCGTGTTAATGCGCCGGGGCACTACTTTTTTTGTTTCGACCAAATCTTTTTGATCTGCCGTTAAAACGTCATTGCCGAAAAAGACATCGCCGAACAATACCTCTTCCGCCTGTGTGCGGGTCTGCACCATCCGCCCGAAGCCGTCGGAGTATTCCACCGTACAAATGGTTTCGTCCCGCTTTGGCCGCGGCACATCCGTTTCCGTATCGTGATGGATGTGTTGGATGGTTTTTACCCAGATCGGATCGCCGGTATTC
>JAKLJF010000903.1:2112-2449 GCA_023151335.1 Thermoanaerobaculia bacterium
TTTTGGAAATCGTATTCCAGGCGGCTGCCGGGGCGGGATTGATCGCCTTCCTTATTGGATTTTCCCGACTGCCAGGTTGCGGTCAATAATCCCAACGGCGCGTATTTAAAGCGGGTTATGTTGCCGTTGGGATCAGTTACTTTCCAGGGTTGAAGCACCCGGTAATTGTATTCTGCCTGCATACTTAAACCCGGTTGGTAACCGCTCAATTTTTGGGTCACTTTGACGGGCATCAGGCCAAATTTGTCGTAAGCGACCTCTGTGATATGGCCGTCGAAGGGTAAAGTAAGGTTTATATCCCGTGCCATTGGATCGAGCAGGGAGTGTACCAATCCTT
>JAKLJF010000904.1:0-1436 GCA_023151335.1 Thermoanaerobaculia bacterium
TTTTCATACCTTCGTTTTTCAAACAAAGGTCTGTGGTCGAAATTGGCCGGGCAAGAGGGCCTTCGTCGTAGGCTTACCGATGGACTGAGTGGTCTGGTTCGTCAAGGCTTGGGCCGGGATCCGTTGAGCGGGGAGGTGTTTATCTTTTTGAACCGGCGTCGGACGATGATCAAGATACTGGTTTGGGACCGCAGCGGCTTTGTGTTGTGGGGTAAGCGCCTGGAACGGGGCACGTTCGAGTTGCCACGTCGGGGGGAGCAAGGGGCGTCGATTGTATTGAGTTGGGAGGAATTGGTTTTGATTCTGGAGGGTGTTTCCTTGCGGAGTGTTCGGCGGCGCAAGCGCTATTCGAGGGAGAAGACTGCGGCGTGATATTTTTTACAAATCACAAAAATTGAATGAGTTATCCACCAAAATGGCCGCGTTGGTGTTGGGAAAAAAGGCTTTTGAAAAAGGGCAGGACCACATAGCTTTGTGCTTGTTATGCCACCTGATTTAACAGATAAAAGTCGCGAGGACCTGGCCTGGGAAATCGTTCGACTGCGCCAGGAGAATGCCGAGTTGAAGCGCATGGTCTTTGGGCGCAAAAGCGAGCGTTTTGTAGGCTCGGGGCCAGATGGACAGTTGTCGCTGGAACTGGGCGCCGATCAAAAAACGGCGGTCGAAGGGCAGGTGGATAGTGAAGAAATCACCTACACGCGGCAAAAGAAACAAGGCGGCATGGCCAAAATCCACCCGGGGCGTGCGCCGCTACCGGCTCACTTACCGCGAGTAGAAGTGACCATCGAGCCGGCAGAAGATACCGAAGGTCTGGTGCGTATTGGCGAAGAAATCACCGAAGAGTTGGATTACAAGCCCGGACAGTTCTTTGTGCGCCGTTACCGGCGTCCCAAATATGTCAAGGCAGATGGCGAAGGTGTGTTGATCGGCTCCTTGCCGACACGTCCCATCGATAAAGGGGTGCCCGGAGCCGGGCTGCTGGCGCAAATCCTGGTCGATAAATATGTCGATCATCTTCCCTTGTACCGCCAAGGCAAGCGTTTTGAACGCGAGGGGGTAAAAATCGCCGATTCGACCCTGGGCGATTGGCTTCGACAAGCGGTTTACCCCCTGCAGCCGCTGTACCAGGCCATGAAAAACCATTTATTGCAAAGTGGATACATCCAGGCAGACGAAACGACCATCAAAGTCCTGGATAAAGACAAAAAAGGCTCTACTCACCTGGGTTATTACTGGGTTTATCATGCGCTGGAGTCAAAAATCGCCATCTTCGACTACCAAAAAGGCCGGGGACGGGATGGCCCCGCACAATTTTTACAACACTACCAAGGCGATTTGCAATGCGACGGCTACGAGGCTTATGAACTCTTCGAGTCGCGGTCGGGCGTGCGCGTACTGAACTGCATGGCCCACGGGCGCCGCTATTTTGAAAAAGC
>JAKLJF010000904.1:1446-2447 GCA_023151335.1 Thermoanaerobaculia bacterium
TATGAACTCTTCGAGTCGCGGTCGGGCGTGCGCGTACTGAACTGCATGGCCCACGGGCGCCGCTATTTTGAAAAAGCACTGGACAACGACCAGGGGCGTGCCGCCTTTGTTTTGGAAAAAATACAGGCACTCTATGCCCTCGAGCGCCGGGCACGAGAACTGGAACTAGACGTGCCCAAACGCCTGGCCTTGCGCCAGGAAAACGCCGTGCCCATCCTGGAGGAACTCCGTTGCTGGCTTAAAGCCAACCTCGGCGAAGTCTTGCCTAAAAGCGCTATCGGCGAAGCCATCGCTTATAACCTGCGGCGCTGGGATAAATTATGCATCTATGCCAGCGACGGACGGCTCGAAATCGATAACAACATAGTCGAAAATGCAATCCGCCCCGTTGCCTTGGGCCGCAAAAACTACCTCTTCGCCGGATCACACGATTCTGCCCAACGCGCCGCTATCTTATATTCCATCCTGGCTTCTTGCAAAATTTGCAACGTCAATCCATTGGAATACCTGACCGATGTGATCGGCCGAATACAGGATCATCCTATCAAGGCTATCGAGAAGTTGTTACCATACAACTGGAAACCCAGATAGGAAAGATGTACTTGGACGGACGGATACTTTTTTTCAACATGAGGAAAAACAAATTCTTGAAAGTGAAGGAAATAAAGAAACCGAGGACGACAAGTTCAACCGGGTAGACATTCTCGTGGAGAACAGAAAGGGCGAGTTAGTCATCGTCGAAATCCAGAATACCCGCGAGGCCGACTACTTCCAGCGTATGCTGTACGGAACGGCCAAGGTCATCGATCCGCTTATGCAGGCGCGGTTCGCTAAGGGTCTGATTTTTGCACGGATGGCAGGCAGTAAAATGCGCCTGAATCCCTGCTGCAACCAGTTGCTGGGCGGGAAAGGATTACGAAATCGCAGTGGCTGAAAATGGAGGGACAGGATTAGAAACGGGTTCCTTCAGATATTCCGCCAGCAAAATTGCCACATCCACA
>JAKLJF010000905.1 GCA_023151335.1 Thermoanaerobaculia bacterium
AATCGATCAGGCGGTAATTATCGCCTGACAATTCACTCCATTTGGTATTAAATGCCTCCCAGCTGTCATAGCTGTACAACGCGTATTTATCGGCGCCCGCACCCCATACGCCGATGTAGTTGGTATTATCGCCCGCGTCGTACGCCTCTATGTCGATCAGCCGGTAGCCCTTTTCGCCCAGTTCTTTCCACTTTTTAGTAAAGTCATCCCACTCTTTGTACTGATACAGGGCATGATTGCCTTTGCCTTCTGTCCAGACGCCCAGATACATGCCTCCGTCGAGGCGTTCGATGTCGATCAGGCGGTAGTCCTTCTTACCGAGTTCATCCCATTTTTGAGTGAGGCCGGCCCACGAATCGAACTGGTACAGAGCATGTTTGCCGCTGCCTTTTTCCCAAACGCCGGCATATTGCAAATTCCCGTTTACTTTTTCGGCCTCTGCATCCGCCAGGCGCAATCCCTTTTTGCCAAAATCCGACCAGGTTTCGGTAAAATCGGCCCAGGATTCGCAAACGCGCAGGACAGACGGGTTTTCTTTTTGCAAAAAGACGCCTGTAAACCGCATGTCGCCCGGAACGATTGCGTCGTAAACATTGGTTTGGAACAAATCGAAATTTGCAGGGATGTTCGCTTTGCCAACAACCTTGGCGATTTCATCGAGCAGTTCTCCCAAAGCGCTGGTGCTGACGTCGCCATTCGTGCAGACGGCCAGGTTAATATTGCTCAGGTCAGTGTTATCGCTACTGATGTATCCTTTGGTGAATTTGACGATACGTGCCGTGCCGCCTCCCAGTTTGCCGTTGTGGGACAGCTTTTTGCCGCTTCCCCTAACCTGAATCCCCCAACCGATTGCATGGCTACCCGAAATGGCCGGAAATGGTTTGGCTTCCATTAGGTCGATCGTCGCCGGTTTCAGGATGTCGGGATAATTGGTCAGTTTATCGGTAGCGACCATGAACCGGACCATGTCCCGCGCGGTGGCTGCCCATCCGCCGGCGGCAAGACCGGTGGAGACTTTATTCGTGGGGCTGTGATCCATTTTTTCAATTTTGCCATTATCGTCCAATTTGTGTCGTCCGGCCATATATTTATCAATGCTTATGCTGTACGGCGTCACACGCCCTTCCAGGCCCAACGGTTTTAATATTTTGTTGATAATGTAGGAGTGGTAAGGCATTCCCGAAACCTCCGACAAAATATGCCCACAAAATCCCATACCGTGGTTGCTGTAGTCGAAATCTGTGCCCGGCTCATATTTCAGATCTCTGTTTTTTAGAAAATGCTGGTGAATCTGCTTATAGGTAAGGTCTTCCTCCTTTACGTTGAACATTTTCGCCGCTCCCTCCGGGTCGCCTCCTCCATCGAAACCGGCCGTGTGGGAGAGCAGATGTTTCATTTGAATTTTTGCGTACCATTCCGGCTTACCCTCGGCGTTTTTCGTGTCGTAGTCTTTCCAGTCTTTGAATACGCCGTTTGGCCCATACACCTTTTTATTGATATTAAAAGCCGGTTTTTCTTCCGTCAATTTCATTACTCCTGCAGCCGTGCACATTTTGGAAATGCTGCCTATTTGGGTTTTTGACCAGGGGGACATAGGTTTTTTGTTGGGATAATCGCTGTAGCCGTAGGCTTTGTTGAATACCAGGCGGCCGTCTTTGGATACGGCGAGCGTCATGCCGGGGATATTTGCGCTGATCACCGCGTTTTGGGCCAGCTGATCAATCTTGGATTCGATGGCAGAATAGCCGGTTCCGCTGCATGGAACGCTGTTTGGGGATCGTGTTTTAAAAGATGTATTTGCTTCTTCAGACACAAAGGGAGAAAACCCCGGGAGCATAAGAAGCATCATAAGCGTAGCGCCGGCGAATAAAAATCTGAACGTTTTCATAAAAGTAAATTTTGAGTGAAAAAAATGATAAGAATGCAGAGCGGGGTATTGTTATCTTTCTCTCCTTCCGGAACATCCAACTCCACTCGCGGTAATTTTGAAAAAGAATAGCCGAGGAGTTTTCGGTTGCCCGGGCATTTGTCCCATCGTTTACCCCGACCTTTATTCCACCTGTTCCAAAAACATTAAGGCAAATGCGGATTTTTTTTATATTTGCCTTAAGATTTTTCCCTTTCACGGCATCAAGGCCAAAAAAACAAATGAGTATGAAGTCTTTACCCTCCTCGCCAGCCGCCACCCCGACAACCGGGATACTCCCCGCGCTACTTTTTAAAGCGATCCTGATTTTACTGTTTTTGGCCCTTGCAGGACTCGAAACGCTCCATGGCCAAACGCTTACTGTTAGCAACGAAGGGGGAAGCAACCAGGCACATTTCAATATTTCCGGCCTTCCTGAACTTGCCGTACCGCCAGGCTCGAGCGCAGAGCCTTTTTATTGGATTTTCACCATGTACGACAATGGGGAATACAGTCCCGTTATGTATCGCACCTGGGG
>JAKLJF010000906.1 GCA_023151335.1 Thermoanaerobaculia bacterium
TGCGCATACTCATCACCGGCGGCGGAACAGGCGGACACGTCTTTCCGGCCATCGCTATCGCTGATGCTGTAAAACGCCTGCGGCCCGACACCGTTTTCCAGTTTGTCGGCGCCACGGGTAAGATGGAAATGGAACGCGTTCCGCAGGCCGGTTACCCGATCGAGGGCCTGAATATTGCGGGCTTTCAGCGTGGCTTGTCGTGGTCGAGTTTCCGGCGTAACCTGAGTTTCCCTTTCAAGCTGTTCAGCAGTTCATTGAAAGCCAAACGCCTGGTGCGGCAGTTTCAGCCCGATGTGGTGATCGGTACCGGCGGTTATGCTTCGGGGCCGGTGATGCGGGCAGCCCAGCAGTTGGGCATTCCAACCCTGATCCAGGAGCAGAATTCCTATGCAGGTGTCACCAACCGCCTGCTGGCCCAAAAAGCAAGCCGCATCTGTGTGGCATACGATGGTATGGAACAATATTTTCCGGCAGATAAAATAGTGTTTACCGGTAACCCGGTCCGGCAGGATATTATCAGCCTGGATAAAAAACACAATGAAGGCCTGGACTATTACGGTCTGTCAAAAGATAAAAAAACGATCGCCGTCATTGGCGGTAGCCTGGGCGCCAGAACCCTGAACCGGGCCATGGCTGAAAATACTGCCCTGCTGGCCGAAAACAACGGGGTACAGGTATTGTGGCAGTGCGGCCGTTTTTATGAAAGTGAATACCGGGACTGTGATTCCGCGAAACTGCCGAATGTGACACTGCGGGCTTTTATCGACCGTATGGATTTGCTCTATGCCGCCGCGGATGTGATCATTTCCCGCGCCGGCGCCCTGAGTATCAGCGAATTGTGCCTGGTAGGAAAGCCCGTGGTGTTGGTGCCTTCGCCGAATGTTGCCGAAGATCACCAGACCAAAAACGCCCTGGCCCTCGTGGAAAAAGGCGCGGCCCGGCTGGTGCGCGATGCCGATGCCATAGAAAAAATGCTGCCGGAGGCTTTGCTCATTTTACAGAGCGAAGCCCTGGCCTTCAGCCTGGGCGAAAGCATTCACCAACTGGGGCGGCCGAAAGCGGCGGAGGCTATTGCGAACGAGGTATTGGCGCTGGCCGGGCGATGACGTTTACGCAACTTTTAAAGTTTCGTAAACGTCGGCGCTCCTGTAAACGGTTTTAAACACTAAATTGAAACAAAAGAAAAATGAATCATAGATTTCTATATCCGCTGATAGTCTGTGTCGCCTTTGTCCTGGCCGGCTGCCAACCGGAAAATGACAAAAACACGGCCCTGATCGGCAAATGGCAGGGCACGGAATGGCTGATCTTCGATGAACCGTCGGGGCAGGATGCCGCGAAGGTGTATTTTGAATTCAGACCCGACGGCAGCTACGAGGCAGGTATGGGCGCGCAAAGCGAAAAAGGCGTGTGGCGCACCGCCGGCGACAAACTTTACACCACGGCAGAAGGACGTAAAGAGATCATGGTGAAAATGCTGGAGGCAAGCCCGGCTGTCCTGAAATTCGAAATGAATCGCGGCGGACAACAAGAAACGCTGATATTGAAAAAAGTGCAATGAACCTAAACGACATCCATACCATCTACTTCATCGGCATCGGCGGCATCGGCATGTCGGCGCTGGCCCGGTATTTTCGCGGGCATGGCGCCAGGGTGTATGGCTACGACCGCACCGAGACCGACCTGACCCGTGCGCTGGCTGCCGAAGGAATGCATATACATTATGACGACGATACCCGGCATATCCCCGAAGGCGTCGACCTGGTGGTGTGGACGCCGGCTGTGCCCAAAGATCACTCGGAACTGAACTGGTTCCTGGAGCGCGGCTACCCCGTAAAAAAACGCTCCGAAGTGCTGGGTATTATCAGCCGCGGCAAACGCTGCATTGCCGTGGCCGGTACGCATGGCAAGACGACAACCAGCACCATGACGGCCCATCTGTTGCGCGCCTGCGGCGTGGACGCCACGGCCTTTCTGGGTGGCATTTCCGCCAACCTCGGCAGCAACTTCGTGGAAGGTAAAAGCGATTGGGTAGTGGTGGAAGCCGACGAGTACGACCGCTCTTTTTTGCAACTGCATCCCGAAATCGCCGTACTGAACTCGCTCGACCCCGACCACCTCGACATATATGGCTCGCCGGAAGCCGTGGTGGAATCGTATAAGCAGTTCATCCGCCAGATCAAACCCGGCGGCAAACTGATCTATCGCAACGGCCTGCCCCTGGAAGACGTGGCCGCTGAATTGCGCGCCTCCGGTCGCCGGGTTTTTACCTTCGGCATCGACGCCGGCGATTACGAAGCATTCAATGTCCGGGTAGAAAATGGGCAAATGGCTTTCGGTATCAAATCCACCATCGTCGACTGGAGCGAATTGCGACTCAACTACCCCGGCCGGCACAACGTGGAAAACGCCACGGCCGCCCTGGCAGCTGCCCTG
>JAKLJF010000907.1 GCA_023151335.1 Thermoanaerobaculia bacterium
TCGTCGCGCGCGCTGGAGTAGGGTTTCAATGCGCGTATATTGGGGCGCACCAGGGATTCGATATTTTTTAGATTGTTCATTTCGCTTAGCCGGAGTGTCACCGCGCGGGCATGCGCCGCCAGCCCCTCGGCATTGGCCATTTCCACGATCGTCGGGCCGAGTTTTTCCAGGCCCTTTTCCGTGATCTGCTGAAAAGTGATCTTCTTTACAAAACTGTCGAGCGACACGCCGGCGTATGCCCGGGCATAACCGCCGGTGGGTAGCGTGTGATTAGTACCGGAGGCGTAGTCGCCCGCGCTTTCCGGCGTGCAGGGACCAAGGAAAACCGAGCCGGCGTTCACGATCCGTTCTGCCAGTTGTTCCGCTTGTTGCGTATGCAATATAAGATGTTCCGGGGCGTAAAGGTTCACCCAGTCCACCGCCTCTTCCACACTGCCCACCAGCAAAGCTTTGCTGTGTGCAATGGCTTGCCGGGCCATTTCCTGGCGGGGCAAATCAGCTATTTGCCGGCTTAATTCCGCTTCAACGGCTTCCAGCAGGGATTCACTGTCAGTGATCAACAATACCTGGCTGTCGGCGCCGTGTTCGGCCTGGCTGAGCAGATCGGCTGCCACGAAAACCGGATTGGCCGGGGCGTCGGCTACCACGGCCACTTCCGAGGGGCCCGCGGGCAGATCGATAGCCACGCCGTCGAGGCTTGCCAGTTGTTTGGCCGCGGTGACCCAGGGATTGCCCGGGCCGAATATTTTCCACACCCGCGGCACCGTTTCCGTGCCATAGGCCATAGCGCCGATGGCCTGTACGCCGCCAATACTGAACACTTTCCGGATGCCGCATAACGCCGCGGAAAAAAGCACTGCCGGATGCACCGAGCCGTCCGCCCGCGGGGGCGTACACAGGATCACTTCCGGGCACGCGGCCAGTTGCGCCGGCACGCCCAGCATCAGGACCGTGGAGAACAGCGGCGCCGTTCCGCCCGGTATGTACAAACCGACCCGTTCGATGGGTACGCTCCGGCGCCAGCACCGAACGCCCGGCAAGGTTTCGAGCGGAAGAAATTCCTCCTTTTGTGCCGCGTGAAAGGCATGGATATTGGCATAGGCCTGGCGGATAGCGGCCTTCAAAGCCGGTGACAAAAGGGCGTCAGCCTGTTCAAACGCCGCTTCAGTGACGGCTGCCGGCTCCTGCCCGTCGAATTGCAGGCAAAAACGCCGGACCGCCGCGTCGCCTTCCCGCCGGACTGCCGTCAGCATGTCCGCTACTTTTTCGCGATACAGGCTCAGGTCGCCGGCAGGACGGGCCAGCAGCGTGTCTGCGTTTTGCAAGTCGGGATACAAAATATGTTGCATCATTGTTAAAAGGTTAAGCGGGTTATGGGTTGAACGGGTTTTGGGTTGAGCAGGTTTAACGGGTTTTGATGCTCTTGGCATTCCCAAGTAGGGATACCAAGGGTATCCGAACCCGTTAAACCCGCTCAACCCGTTAAACCCGTTAAACCATTTTTAAAGGATCATGCGTTCGATGGGCGCTACCAGGATACCCTGGGCGCCGGCAGCTTTCAGTTGTTCGAGCACTTCCCAGAACACGTCTTCCTGCACCACGCTGTGCAGGCTGCTCCAGCCTTCGGTCGCGAGGGGCAGTACCGTGGGGCTTTTCATGCCGGGCAGTAGCCGGGCGATTTCAGATAATTTTTCATTGGGCGCATTGAGCAGGATATAGCGGTGATTTTTGGCATTGCGGTTGGCCTGTATGCGAAATAACAGGCGGTCGAGCACCTCCTGCTTTTCCCGCGTGAGGGCAGGATCGGCCACCAGCAGGGCCTCGGAGTGCAGCACGGTTTCCACCTCGTACAACCCGTTGGCCAGCAGCGTGCTGCCGGTGCCCACAATGTCGAAAATAGCATCGGCCAGGCCCAGGGAAGGCGCCAGTTCGACAGCGCCGCTGACTTCATGCACGTCGGCTTGTATCCCGTTCGCGGCCAGGAAATCGGCAAGTACATGGCGGTAAGTGGTGGCGATGCGCAAGCGGTTCAGGTCCTGCACCGAGCGGTATGGCGTGCCTTTGGACAGGGCGATGCTCAGGCGGCATTTGCCAAAACCCAGGCGGTCGACCACCCGAACGGTTTTGCGTTTTTCCAGCACGACATTTTCTCCCACAATGCCGGCATCCACCACGCCACCTTCGACGTACTCCGGAATGTCGTCATCGCGCAGGTAAATGATCTCGAGGGGAAAATTGGAGGCCTGACTGCGCAGGCGGTTCGGGCTGTTGCCGAAAGCAATTCCGGCGTCGCGCAGCAACGCAATGGAGTCTTCGAACAAACGGCCGGATTTTTGAATGGCAATTCTTAGCATAACGGTAGACGGTGGACGGTAGACGGTAGACGGTAGACGGTGGACGGTGGACGGTGGACGGTGGACGGTGGACGGTGG
>JAKLJF010000908.1 GCA_023151335.1 Thermoanaerobaculia bacterium
ACGGTTTTTATCAAAAACATGTACTGCTGTGCCGTTGGGATTGGTCAGGCCGGCTCCATCTTCTGGTTTGTATTCAAAAACGACAACGCTGCCCTTATCATCGAAACTCAGTTCGGGCAGCCATTGGAAGATACGTTTAGCGTCCTCCGGGTCGGCAATCCGGCAAGATTCGCTCCTGCCAAAAATAGTCGTGACATTTTCCCGTGTCGTTACCCGCCAGTACATGCCGTAGTCTTCGTGGAAAATTCGCTCGATTCGGGAAAAACTGCCTTCGATGCGCGGGCGGTATTGTTGCACTAAATAACCATCGGTGTCTTGTGGTAGGGATTGGACTTTTATCCATACATCGTTTTGGAATGCCAACATCGGCACCAAATCCTCCACGCCGGAAAACATAAATGTGTCTTCTTCCGCTTCTGAAAAATCGCGGTACTCAGGAAGCCTTTTGTCTGTTTTTCGCTGAATAGAAGGGAAGTCGAGGCTCCAGCCGATGCCAAGCACAGAATTGCCGCCGCCGGAGTTGTAGCTTACGGAAAGCGAAGGCGTAAAGCCGTTTCGATTCGGTGAAAGCGGCAAGGGAATACTGAACGAAGCCGTGCCGTTTGAAGGGTTGACCTGAAATTTTTCATCGATACCTTTTAAAGCGCCGCCGCCTTTAGGCAAAGCGATTTGCGGAATCTCGATGGCGTTGGACTTGGTTGCCGCATCGCGGTTGACGAATTGGGACAAATCTGAATCAGAGCGCTGAGATTTAATGCTCTGACTGGTTTCCGAACGTTCACTGGAGGGCATGACGTGGTAAAGGGTTTAATCCACCCTACCCTCATCTGGTCTGTTTTGCAAATTCACAGAAAGAATTGGCATTGCAAGGTCAAATCCCGGGCAAGAGTTGGATTGGTAATGGGAAAAAGCCGGGATTAAAAACAAAAGGTTTTTTATTTGAGGAAACATTTAGTTTTCAAAATGAAATCACGCAAATTAAATAAATTGCGGCACTAATATACATATAAAATTGAATCTGCAAAATTTTTTTATATTAAATTTTCGACGAATGACTAATTTTTAGAGGCGAATTAATCTTTTACCCCCTCCATCCCCTCCACCGCCTTATAAAACTTCTTCAACACCTCCTTAATATCCTTCTGCGCATAAATCTCCGCGATGCGGTCGCTTTTCACGCCGATGATGGTTTTCACGTCGTCGAGGCTCATGTCGGTGCTGTTCAGGATGAAGTCGCCGGTGAAGTGGCGCCCGAAGTGGGTGGTGATTTCCCGGCCGATCAGGTCGAGGCTGAGTTTTTTGAGGCGCTTCACGTAGGACTTGTAGCTAATTTTGGAGAAAAGAAATCCGTCAGGCTCCCATTTCAGAAGGCCGGCATCCGATTCGGAGATGGGGACGATGCCTTTGGTGCCGGTTTTCTGTGCATTTACGGCTAAGTAGCGGAAAAGGGTTTCCCCTTCGTGGAATTCAAAATAATGGAGGTCTTTTTTGATTTGTTTGGTGTCGGAGAAGCGTAGGCCGCGGCACATGATCAGGAAACGGCGGATCGTCTCGTGGTCGGGACTATCGGGGGCGTATTGGGGCAATGCCTTTTTGAAAACCAGGTATTCCTCGATGGCGAGGCTTTTCTTTTCGGAAATCTTCACCACCTTGATCGAAACGTTGTCGAAGGGTTTACGCAGGTCGCCGAGTTTGTGGTATTTCAGCACCCGGCCGTAAATGATTTTCAGGTACCGGAGGTATTGGTTGGCCAGGTTTTCCTTTCCGGCCAGCACCATTTTGCGTTTAAACGCCAGCACCTGGTCGCGGCCCAGTTCCTGCACCCGCAGGTTGCCCGAAATCTCCCTGAACTTGTTCACGGCGGCCCGGTAGCAGGTGAAGGTTTGGCGGCTGATTTGTTTTTCCCGGTGCTCTTCGTCCAAAATTTTCATGGCGGCGTCCCAGAACATCACCGCCGTCTTTTTTCCCATCGACATTTTGGCTTTGAATTCTTCAAAGGTCGGCGGAATATCGTTTGCGATGAGTTCGGCTACCACAGAATAGGCCTTATTCATGGTTTTGGCCAGGTCGCCGTTCACCACCACGGAGGTTTCGCCGCCCAGAGTGGCACGCGGTTTGACGGATTGGGTGACCGGATCCCAGTCCTTGGGCAGCAACTTCCACGACAGAACGATGTAGTTGGTGCGGTAACACCAGGAATAGCGGAGGAAGAGTCGTTGAAAGCCAAAACGGTCCTCGTAGCCCCGCAGGACAATGGAAATAGATGGCGGCTTCATTAGTGCCAAAAATGGTACAGACGAATGGGTGAATGTAGGAGAAGGTGGGCGCCGTATTATAGAGATTGAGGGCAAAATACGGCATAAAAGACGTGCTAAACAATACTACGTTGCACTAAAAACTCCTGGCATAATAACCGGAGATTAACGCC
>JAKLJF010000909.1 GCA_023151335.1 Thermoanaerobaculia bacterium
ACCCGCTCAACCCGTTAAACCCGTTAAACCCGTTAAACCCGCTCAACCCGTTAAACCCGCTCAACCCGTTAAACCCGTTCAACCGCCAACGATCGTATTCCATCCGTACACATCCGCCCGCCGGCCGTCGCGCAATTCCTGGAGCATTTGCCGCACGCGCACGGAGCAACTGGTGGAGGTCAACGGCGGCAAATGCAGGTCTTCGTTTTTGACACGGATCAGTTGGAAGGGGGCGGTAACGGCGGCAGTACCGATACCGAAGCCTTCCTGCAACGCCCCGCGGCGGTGCGCCGCCACCAGTTCGAATGCACTGATGGGGCGCTGTTCCACCGGGTAGCCCAATTCTGTAGCAAGGGTTATAATACTATCGCGGGTGATGCCTTCGAGGATGGTATCGGAAAGGGGCGGCGTCACTACTTTGCCATCGATGACAAACATGACGTTCATAGTGCCCGATTCTTCAATGTGGAGCTCGGGGGAGCCGTCGGTCCACAGTACCTGGTCGTAACCTTCGGCGCGGGCCAGTTGGGTGGGATACATGGCGCCGCCGTAGTTTCCGGCGCACTTGGCGTAACCGGTGCCGCCCGGAGCGGCCCGGATAAACCGTTCTTCCACCTTTACTTTTATTGGCCTGGGATAATATTCCGGCACCGGGCCGGTGAACACGAGAAAGCGGTAAGTCTCCGAAATTTTTACGCCGAATTTGGCTTCCGAAGCGTACACCAAAGGCCGGATATAAAGGGCCGATCCGGGGGCGGAAGGCGCCCAGGCGGCATCCAGGTCAACCAGCGTACGGATACTTTCTTCGAACAACTCTGCCGGCATGGGCGGCATGGCCATACGTTCCAGCGAGCGGTTGATACGTTCGATGTGTTTGGGAATGCGGAAGATCGACACGCGCCCGTCGGTCATCCGGAATGCCTTCATGCCTTCCCAAACGATCTGCCCGTAGTGCAGGGCCAGGGTGTGGGGCGGCATTTCGAGGTTGGCGAAAGGTACGATGCGCGGCGAATGCCAGACGCCGTCGCGGTAATCGGCCAGGAGCATGTGGTCGGAAACCACTTCGCCGAAAGTCAATTTGTTCAGGTCTGTCTCCGGCAAACGGCTCCGGGTGGTTCTCTGAATGTCAATCGTGTTCAACAGTCGTTCCATTTTGATATCTGCGCGTTGGTATACGCCTTGTTCCAGCGGGATTTCCCGGAAACCCATTTTGCGGTACAATTGCACCGCCGGGCCCGAGGTACGGGTATTGGAGTATAATATCACACGTGTCGCCCCCATGCGCCGGGCTTCGTCGAGAGCGGCCCGCATCAGCATTTTACCGATGCCGCGGCTGCGCCAGGGCAGATCCACCGCCATTTTGGTCAGTTCGTAGCAGCGTTCGCCCCCATACGGCCGCAGCGCCACCACGCCCACCACTGTTCCTCTTTCCGTAGCGGCCAGTATGCTGCCCCCGGCAGCTAAGATATGCTTTTCCGGATCACTGAGTACGGCAATATCGAGCGGCTCCAAAGGATAATCGGCCTCTATCCAGGCGCGGTTGAGGCGGTAAAAGGCTTCGCGAAAGTCGGGATGCCAGCTGGAAATTTGAATGTCGTGGTGCATGACTGGTTAGGTAGTGTTGATTTGTTGATTTGTTGATTTGAAAACCGGTGCAAAGGTTTTAGTTTTGTGACCTGAAAAAACAGATTCAGTTTTTTAATTTTCAAGCATAACAGATGTACCGGACAGGGGAAGATTTTTTATACAGCCAGGTCGCCGACCGTTTGGAAACGATGGTCACAAAAGGGGTTTGGAAAACAGGCGACAAGTTACCCTCCGTGCGAACGCTCAGCGAGGAGCAGGGCATCAGTCTGAGTACGGCTTTCAAAGCGTATTCAGCGCTGGAAAGCAAGGGCATTATTGAGGCGCGCCCGAAATCGGGTTATTACGTGCGTTTTGGCGCCCGCCGGCAAACGGAACCGCCCCGTGCGCCCCGTTACGCCGCGCCGCCTTCGGGTCTTTCGGTCGACGACATGCTGGCCGCGGTGTACGCCAACATGTCGGAAGCCGGTATTGTGCAGTTGTCCATCGCGGCGCCCGCGGCAGAATTGTTGCCGGCGGCCAAACTGAACAAATGCCTGCTGGAAGCCTTGCGCGCCAGCCCCAGCAGTTGCCTGCATTACGAAAATATCCAGGGCAATGAGCGCTTGCGGCAGCAACTGGCCCGCCTGTCGTTCAACTGGGGCGGCAACAGCGCGGCTTCCGAGGTCGTGGTGACGCACGGCTGCATGGAAGCCCTGGTTTTTTGCCTGAAGTCGGCCACGAAACCCGGCGATACAGTGGCCATCGAGCGGCCCACCTATTTCGGTATATTTAATTTACTGAAAAGCCTGGGGCTGCGGGCCCTGGAACTGCCCACCGACCCGGTGACCGGCCCCGACCTCA
>JAKLJF010000090.1:0-9567 GCA_023151335.1 Thermoanaerobaculia bacterium
CTTATGTAACTAATCGCCGGGGCCAACCCTGGCGCCGCCCACTCGAACTGGAAATCCGGGAACTGTATTCCTCGCGTCAAACCATCCTCCGGCGCGATATTGCTCCGCTGACGCCCGGCGCTTTTGTTTTCGACATGCCGCTTGGCGATACCCTCCGGCTCGACCAGAGATATGCAGTCGCTTTTTATGAAAAAAAACCGCGCGGCGACAGGGAACCGCGGGTGATTTCCCAATATTTTACGCTGGAAGATTACCAACTCGACGAGCTGAACTATACGCTGGACCCTGCCGCTAAAACCTTCCGGCGCGGCGAACCGGTGGTGCTGCGCCTCACGGCCCGCGATGCCAATAATTTGCCGGCGCCGGACGCTTCCTTCAACCTTGTACTGCTCAACAACGGGGCAACCGACTTTCACGCTCCATTGGTATACGTGCCCGATACCCTTTGGCGGATTGAACAGCCCTTTTCCGAAGAAACACAAGTTGTGGCGCCCGATTCTATCTGGCCGGAAGCCAGTCTGAACGTCGAAGCGCGTGCTTACTGTGTGGTCAGCAGCGGCGAATTGCAGGAGAAAAAAACCTCTTTTAAGGTGCTCCGGCCGCCACATCCGTTGAATGCCCGGCTGGAAAACGGATTTATCCTGATCGACAGAACGCTTGCCCCGACTGTCGCGGACACCGTCTGGCTGGTGGAATCGGATGCGGCAGAAAATGAAAAACGCCGGCCAATCGTGTTGCCATTCCGGGAACGGCTGCAAACGGCGATACTTCAATACGAAGTAGCATCCGGTAGTCAGGAAATCAATATCCCGATCCCGGAACCCGCTAATGCCGTAACAAACGAGGCGTTCTGTACTGCCGATTCTGTTTTTTTCGTCCTGCGCAACCCGCACCGGATCGAAATCCGTTACCAGGTGTTTCAGGGCGCCACTCAAATCGAAGAAGGCACGACGTCCGAAAGCCTTTGGGAATGGCGAAGGCCGGGTAAGGAATCCCATGGATTACTTTACCAGTACATCTGGCAAGGCGGGGCCCGCCGGTATTTCGCCGAGGCGATCCGGTTTGACAAATTGCTGAATATCGAAGTTGATCAACCCGGGAAAGTGCAACCGGGACAGCAGGTACAGGTGAAAATCCGGGTACAAGACGTTCAAAACCGCCCCGTTTCCGGCGCCAACCTGACAGCCGGCGCTTACAACCGGCAGTTTGGCGAAGAAAAACCCTATACCGCGCCGGATATCGAATACAAAAAAATGCGCTGGCCGCTGGTTCGGCACAATTTCTATTTGAAACAAGCCGTGGCGCCTGTTATTAAAACGCCGGTCAACCGAAACTGGTACGAGCGCCTGCAACTCGACAGCGTGCTCTATTACCGCCTGCGCTACCGGGGGGATGGCTGGTATGCCGAATCCTTTCCCGTCGGGCCGCCATCGTCCGGCGCCATGGTCGAAACGCCGGAAGGCCTGCCCTGGGGTCTGCCCTATAAGCGCGACTCGTTTTACCAGCAACGGCCCCAGTTCGCTCCCCATATCATCCGGGCCAACCAGGCACAACCCGTTTACCTGATCTACTGCAACAGCCGGCTGGTGTACTACCACGGGGCCACCAATACGCCCCCTTATAGTTTTTATGGCTGGTATGGCTACAACCAAATCAAAGTCCGCACCCGCGATGGCGAATTCACGCTCGACAGCCTGTACCTGAAAGCCGGAGAAAAACTCGAATTTGCGCTGGATGCCGACCGGTTCAAACAAACCAATACGCCCTGTAAAATCCGGTTCGAACCGCGGCCGGATTCCCTGATTCCATTTGAACAGGAAGCCCTGCGGCGCAGCATGCTACTCTGGCGGTCAGGAAATGCCGGCATGGGGCATTACTTCTGGAACGGTCCGGAAAATATCCAGGCCGTGGTTGCGCGCTCCAGCCTTCCGGCACACATCCTGGGGCCTTTTTACCCCAACGAAACCCTGTATTACCTGCAATCCGGCGCGTTTTTTACTTCTTTCAAATTCGAGCCGGGTTTTGAATACAGCATTGCCCGGGGCCGCGAACGCCTGTATCAAAGCCGGTGGCCTAAAGGCGCGGCGGCATTGCCCAAAAACATACCGGCCCGGCTGCCGGGCGAAATGGCCTGGGGGCCGCACGAAATACCTGGATCAGCGTCGGGACCAAATCGGTCGGGCTTCTCTTCAAATCCGTTTTTTGCGCACGGATACGCTGCTGGCTGTTGTGTTGCAGGGCGGCAGCCTGCTCGGCCCTTTCCGTCCCGATAGCCGGCGGCTTGACGACCTGCCGCCGGGCCGGTATCATCTGAAGGTATTCAGCGCCGGCGGGACCGTATGGCGGCAGGAAATCGCGCTGCGCCGCGATACGCTGTTGTTTCTGGACGGCACAAAAGCCGAATTCCGGCCCTCCCGTGCAGATGAGCGTTTTGGTAGTTTGTTTCCCGTTTCCATGGAAAGCGAACCATCCAAACAAAACATTTCCCCCTCTCGGTTCACCCAATGGCCGGGCGCGGCTACCGGTTTCAACGGTATCAGCGGGAGGCTGACCGACGAGAGCGGCGAACCATTGATCGGGGCCTCGGTGCTGGTGTCGCAGGGCGGTATCGCCGTCGGTGGCGTACTGACCGACATCGAAGGAAATTACCGGATATTTTTGCCGCCGGGCTGGTACGATCTTTCCTTTCAATACACCGGATTTAATACAGTTGAGGCGCACGGCGTTTACGTCGCCGGCGACGGCCTGGTGGCCGTAAACCAGCAACTGGAATCGGGTACCATGTTGCACGAAGTGGTGGTGACGGCGTATAAGGTGCCTTTAATTCAGCAGGATATGACGTCGGCCGGTAAAACGATCATCTCAGAAAGAATACAGCATTCGTCCATCCGAAACCTTAATGCGCTATCCGGCAACCTGGCCGGTGCCACCGAAACCGACAAGTTAAATATCAAAGGAAGCCGGTCGGCATTTCCCTACAATGAGGATGCAAACGATGACGCTTTCCCCGCCGGCGAACCGGCCCTGCGCAGCCGTTTTCGCGATTATGCCTACTGGCAACCCAATCTGATCACCGATTCGAACGGTGAAGCGTGGTTCCGGGTCACTTTTCCGGATAATATCACCGGTTGGAATACTTATACGCTGGCCATGGACCGAAAGAAACGCGCTGGCGTGACGACCCGGAACGTTCGCGCTTACAAACCTCTGACGGCCAAACTCTCGCTGCCACGCTTCGCCGTTGCCGGCGACCGATTTGATGCAGCAGGGCTGACGAGCAATTTCAGCGGCGATTCCGCCGAAGTACACACTGCTTTCCGGCTCGACGGGCAATTGCTTCGCCAAAACCGCGCCCGGATAGGGGAGGGCCTGACGGAATTTGCGGCTGTAAGCGTCCCCGAAGCCGATTCTCTTTTTTTGTCTTATGAAATGAAAAGCCCGAAAATATCGGACGGCGAGCAACGCGGTATCGCCGTTTTACCAGTGGGCGTCAGCGAAACCGCTGGACAGTTCCTGATGTTCGAACGTGATACCGCACTGACCCTGTCATTCGATCCGGCCTTTGGCCCCATTATCGTGCAGGCGATGGACAATACGCTGGATATGCTCGCGGAAGACATCGATTTTTTACGAAACTACCCCTACGGCTGCAACGAACAAACTGCAGGCCGTTTGCTGGCTCTGCTGGCCGAAAAGAAATTATCGGCGCTGCCGCGCAAACAGGCGGCTGTTAACGCTAAAAGCCGCACCAAATCGGTTGCCCTGCTGGAAAAAGAGATCAAAACCTGCCTTATCCGCCTGCGCAATGCCCAACTGGCCGACGGCAGCTGGGGCTGGTGGGCGGGCGGGGCCCCCAACGCCTGGATGACCATATATGTGTTGCGCGCCCTGCGCAATGCCCAGGAAGATGGTTATGCATGCCCGGGTTGTGAAAAGGGACTTATCTGGCTGCGCCGGGAAGTGGGCGGGTTACCCCTGACCGAACAAGGCGAAGCCCTGCTGCTGCTGCGCGAATCGGACGTGCAGTTCGACTGCACCCCCTATCTCACCCGGCTCGATACGTTGCCGCGCCGCACCCTGCATGAACGCCTGAGTCATTGGCGCCTGCAACAGCATTGCGGTCGCCCCTTGCCCGTCGACACGCTACTGGGCGTGCTGACTTCTACTACGACCGGCGGTCTTTATTGTGGCGAGGAAAGCGCCCATTGGTACAACCGGCGGGCCGCCAACACCCTGCTGGCCTATGATATAGCCCGCGCCGCCGGCTGGGAACACCTTACACGCCGCATCCGCCATTACTGGCTCGAAAGCCGCGCAACCGCCCAACGCCGCAACACTATTGAGACCGCTCAGATATTGCAGCGAGTGTTGCCGGAATTACTTTCCCAAACAGACACACTGCGAGCCAACCGATTGGAAATTAACGGTGTGCCTGTCAGTGACTTTCCGTACAAATGGGTGTCGCCTGCCGGTGCGACGGCCGTTACGCTGGTTAAATCGGGCAACTCCCCGCTGTTCGTCAACGCTTACCAGCAATGGCAAAACCCGGCGCCCGAGCCCCGTAGCGATTTGTTTGAGGTGGAATCCTGGCTCGAACAGGGCGGCCGCCGCGTCGACAGCCTGCGCCGCGGCGAAGCCGCCGAGCTCGTATTGCGTGTGCTGGTACGTCGTTCCGCCGAATATGCATTGCTCGAAGCGCCCGTTCCCGCCGGCTGTTCATACGGGGAAAAAACACGCTCAATCCGGCCCGAAGCGCATCGCGAATATTTCCGCGACCGTACCGCCATTTTCTTCGAATTCCTGCCCGCCGGGCGCTACGAATGCCGGGTTCCTCTTGAACCGCGTTTTACCGGGCGTTTTACCCTGAATCCGGCGCGGATGGAGCAGATGTATTTTCCGGTCTTTTATGGGAGAAATGCTGTTAATGTGGTTAATGTGTATTAAATAATGAGGTCAATTTAGTCAAAAACTCCACCTTACCCGCAAATACAGCACATTTCCTGCATTATCCAGATTCCCCCGGATATTTTCCAGCCAAAACAGCTGCCCGGTCAGGTCGATGTCCCAGTTTTCGGCAACCGACCAGGCGGCGGTGGGCACGAGGATGATGAGGTGTCCGTTGGGCGAGTAAATGGCGGTGGTGGAGAATTGGATCAGATCCGTTGCGGACCAGTTGGCAGAAGCCAGAAACGACAATTTTCCCGGCATCAGATTATCGGGTGCGAGGTTGGTTTGGGTGAGTCGCAGCAGGTCGGTGTTGCCGCCCAGGCCGTTGGAATTGACAAGCAGTCCGGCGTTCACAAACCATTTGCTGCCGAACAGCATATTCAGTTCGGCGGTGGCGCTCACGCTCGTTTCGCCCGCTGTGGAATCGATGGGATGAAAAACGGAAATTTCTCCTTTAAAACCGGACTCCCCCACGTCGCCGGCCCAGCCAAGGCCGGCGGCCAGGCGATTGCGGTAAACGCCAGCCAGCGCCTGCCAGTCGAAGCGGCCGGTATGGCCGCCGTAGCGCAGGGCGCCTACCAGGTTCTTCGCATGCCGGGCCGGGCTCACGGCCAGTTCAAATTGGGAAAAAAGTCCGGCCTGGTATTGCAGGCGCAGGGCGTCGGCGCCCGGGCGTTCTTCATAGTCGAAGTCGAGAAAATTCCAGGCATTGAACCAGTCGTTTGGATTCCAGATGAGTGTTTTGCCCCAGTGAATGCGTTGTCTTCCGAGGCGCAGCGTCCAGCGCCTGCGTTGCCATTGTGCCCAAAGCCGGTCGGCCACGATGCTGCCCACCAGGGCGGGCCGGTTTACAGGCACAAAGGAAAGATCGACCAGTCCCGCGTCTTTGTCGAGGCCTTCGGCAAGGCCGGGTTGAAGGCGTACCCATTCCCCGTAGAACAGCCGGTTGCGCAGTTCGGCATCGAAGGTCCAGATCGTGTCGGGTGAGTAGCGCAGGATCAGGCGGTTGTGGAAAAAGCCGCCGTTGATCAGGGAACCGCGATCGCCGGTAAAGGCCCATTGCTGGAGGTTTTTTACATAGCCTTTCCACAACCAGGGCGATTCGCCGGGCGACTGGGCGGGGAGCGCGTGTGTAACGGCATGGAATATGAAGAAAAGAAGCAGGTATTTCAAACGCATTGTATGTAGCGGTAATACGCAATAAGTAACCACAAAATTACCTGCGCCACCTCCCGCCGCACCCTGACCTAAATCAGCCCCCCGGCTGACTGCCATTCCCGATATTTTACCTTTTTACCCGGATTTTTGTGGAAATTAATACTGTCATTATGAAAAACTATAAAAAACAAACCGGTATCTGGCTGGATTTCCGGGAAGCATTTCTGGTCACCTTTGATGAAAGAAACATGGGCGAACCGGAATTCAAACGCCTGAGGTCGCATATCGAATGGGGTGTGCCGAAGGGCGGCGCGCGGAGCAAAACGGCGTACGGCCCGCAGGGTGGCATCAACGAACGCGCATTTACGGATCGCCGGCACCATGCGGAAAAGGTTTATTTTGATGCCATTATCCGGGAAATAAACCCAAATACGGATGAACTGGTGATCTTCGGACCGGCAGAAGCCAAATACGGTTTGCAGAATGCGATTGAAAATATCAAACATTATCACCCGAAGATCACCGGCGTTTTTGCTGCCGAGCCCATGTCGCAGAACCAGTTCATGGCTAAAGTGCGCGCATATTTTGCCAATGAGATTTATGCATGAATTTTGGTGGAGGTAGGGGCGGTATCGCTGGCGATGCGGCCGTCTACGAGCGTTATAACCCGGCGGGCCCTGTCAATTACGCGCTGATCGTGTGTGGAGAACAGGAAAGTCATGTTTTCATCGCGGTTCAGTTTTTCCATAATGTCGAGCAGCGTGGCGGCGGAATGACTGTCGAGGTTGGCGGTGGGTTCGTCGGCGAGGATGAACTGGGGTTTTGAGGCGAGTGCGCGGGCTACGGCCACGCGCTGCTGTTGTCCGCCCGACAATTGTGCCGGGCGGACATTTAATTTATCCACCAGCCCTACCGCGGCGAACAGTTCGCGTACCCGGTGGTCGCGCTCCTCCCTGGGGCGTTTTTGCAGCAGCATGATAAATTCCACGTTTTCGCGGGCCGTCAGCACGGGAATCAGGTTAAAGGCCTGAAAGACGAAGCCGATATTGTGCAGGCGGAAATCGATGAGTTTGTTAGCCGGCATTTTTGTGATATTGACGCCATTGATCTCTACATAACCTTCGGTAGGGGCATCGAGGCCGCCGAGCATGTTCAGCAAGGTGGTTTTGCCGGAACCGGAGGGGCCGACAATGGCCGTGAATTCTCCGCGCTCGATGTGCAGGTGTACGTTGTTTACGGCATACACTGGTATGGTATCCGGATTGTACACTTTTGAAATGTTGTGCGCATCTATTACTGTGTTCATAACACTATAAAAGGTTTCTGGTTAGAGGGTTTGAAGGAAGGTTAGAGGGTTTGAAGGTTACTGGATGGAAGGTTACTGGTTCGCCCACCCCTCTGACCAGCAACCTTCTAACCTTCCGACCAGAAACCCTCTAACCCCTGATAGCATCTACCGGCCGGAGGCGCAGCGCTTTCCAGGCCGGAAAAACGGCGGCCAGGACAGCAGCGAGCACTACCAGTCCAAAGGTTTGTGCGACATTATGCCAGGGTAATTCAGGGTAAATAACTGTGGCAAAACCGAAATCTCGCATGACTTCGCCCATGAGTACCGACACGTCGATGCCCGTACGGCTCAGCCATTGCACGGTGAGCCATACCAATGCCAGGCCGACCGGGGCGCCTATGATAGCCAGCATGACCGTCTCGCTGACCACCATACCGAAAATGCGCCATTTGTTCATGCCTACGGCCATGAGCACGCCGAGCTCGCGCGTGCGTTCAAGTACGGCCATGAGCATAGTATTAATAATGCCAAATGAAAGCGCCAGTAGGATTATGATCATGAATATCAACATGTAGGTGTTCAGCGATGAAAGCAACAAATCGGTTTCAGGGGACAAATCCTGCCATCGTTCCACTTTCAGGTGCGGGAATACTTGTTTGATGCGGTTACAGACCTGATTTAACACATCATCCTTTTGCAATAACACCGCGGCTTCATGCACGCGCCCGTTACTGCCGATCAGCCGGTCAAGGTCGGTTTTGACCACGAATATATTCAGTTCGTCTTGCGGAGCATTTTCCGATTGATACAGGCCGCATATCCGGAATGCACCCGAGGTGATCGCTCCGGCGGTATCGAGCAGGGTGACCACAATCTTGTTCCCGATATCCAGTTTGAGTTTTTCGGCCAGTTTGGTGCTGACCAATACGCGGTTGCGTTGTTCTATATTGAGGTAATCGCCCTGCTGCACGAATCCGGCCAGGTTGCGGGTTGTTTGTTCTGCCGTTGGGTCCACACCATTGACCTGAATACCCCGGCTGCCGGAAGTGGTGGCCAGCATGCCGGTTGCCACACTGCGCAAACTGAAAGACTTTATGTCCGGCTGGCTCTCCAACACCGCGAGCAAACTGTCGGAATCCATGCTGTATTTTGCTTCCTGATCGTCGCTGAATCGGGGGTGGTGAATCTGAATATGTGATACTTCATGATCAATGGCGATCCGCATGCGGGCTTTCCCCATGCCGAAGTACAAGGCGCCGATAAAAAGACCCGACCACATCCCAAACGCCACTGAAGCGATGATGATGAAGCTGCGCGACCGGTTGCGCCAAAGATTCCGCCAGGCGATTAGGAAGATCATGAGTTGATTTGTTGATTTGTTGATTTGTTGATTTGTTGATTTGAGGGCCCTGAGCCCGGCCACTCAGATCAACAAATCAACAAATCAACCTTTTACCCTTTCATCGATTCCACCGCTTTCAGCCGGAGTACCCGCCAAACGGGATACAGCGCCAGGATAAACCCCATGCAACCGACCATAAGCGCTTGCTCGATAAAAATACTGGCATTCAGGGTCGCTGGAAAAATGGGGGCGAAGCCGAACCGTTCGTACGTTTTGGCCAAATCGCCGCCGAGTTCGATGGGGTGTATGCTCAAATACCAAACGACCGGCCAGCTCAACAGAATGCCGGCCAGGCAGCCGCAAAGGGTCAGAAACAGCGTTTCCATAAATACCACCTGGCTAATCAGGCGGGGGCGCATGCCCAGCGCCAGCAGCATGCCGAATTCGCGCCGGCGCTCGGCCAGCATCATGAGCAGTGTGGAAAATATGCCGAAAGATATCAACAGGTACAGTACGCCAAGTATGATACGGGTGCTGGCGGTATCCGTTTGTATGTGTTGACTGATTTCGGGCATCATTTCTTCCCAGTTCATGGTCTCATAGTCGCCGGATATTTTTTTTTCAATGGCACTTTCCACCCGCGGCATCAGGCGGGCGCTTTCAAGACCCAATACCAGGGAGGTGGCGCGGTTCGGGGCATCGAGCCAGGTTTGGGCGGCCGCCAGGGGGAGATATACGATGCGTTCGTTGAGCTCCGGCGAACCGAAACGCAACAAACCGTGAATTGGGATTTTAATTGCCGCCGTACTGCCATAATACCCTTGCGTCAGTA
>JAKLJF010000090.1:9577-11868 GCA_023151335.1 Thermoanaerobaculia bacterium
TTCTGCCAGTCCCATAGCCATCATTGCCGATTGGCTGCCGGGAGTAAACATGGCGCCCGCCTGTATTTTGGGCGTAAGCCGGGTCAAGGCATCTTCAGCCGCCGGGTCGACGCCGACGACCAGGCAGGCGCGTGTTTTTTCGCCGGAAGAAGCGAGGGCAAAAGTTTCCAGGCGGTGTGCCATCCTGGCCACGCCGGGCGTTTGTTGCACGATTTGATCCAGCGAATCGGTGATTTCAAAAGAATTATCGAGCGATTGTTCTTCCCAATAGCCTTTGGCATGAACCTGGATGTAGCCGGTATACAAACTCACCAGGTCTTTTATCAAATTATCAAAAACTCCTTTTTGTAAGGAAACCATCACCACTGATAGCACAACGGCGCTCGCCACAGCGCTCATCGTGATGAGCGAGCGGTTGCGGTTGCGCCAAATGTTTCGCCAGGCGAGTTTGATAAGCATTCGTCTGAATGGTTGGAAGGTTTCTGGTTGGCCCCCTGGCGTTTGTTTATTTGACTTTTGTGAGGTTGTCGGTAGTAAAAAACTGCTCGGAAATGGGTTTGTCGAACTCCACGGTTTCGTAGGTAATAGTGGTCTGATGGCCTTTTTTATCGGCCGGGACCATGTCCATTTTCGTGGGCAACAGGCGCCCGCCGATCATTTTTACCTCCGAACTGGTCATGGAATTGACGAGGCTGCCGTCTTCGTCATAAAATTCGGCGCGCAATTGCAGGTCGTCTTTTTTATCGATCCAAACCAGCACTTTGCCCCAGATGATCGCCGCTTCGGGTTTGGGGATCATCTGGATTTTATAACAATCGCGCCCGTCTATCACCTCGGCGCCGACAAGCGTATGGGTATAGTCATCCACCGCGGAGGCTTCTTTCACCAGGTCGTCGTTGGTGAAATCGGTACCCATCCACGATTCGCTCATCATGGAAGGCGGCAGTTTGATGGTGCGTTCGAGCGTGGGCAGCCAGTTCCACACTTCTTTTTTCCGTTTCAGGTAGGCGACGCCTTTGTCTTTGGCCGGCGACTGGATGAGCAGCAGGGCGTACTCCGTGCCTTTGGTCCATACTTTCAGGCGCATGCTGCGGGTCCATTTCGGTCGCACGGTAGTGATCGTCATCTGGGCAACAGAGCTTTTCCCGCGTGCCTTTTCGTCGGCTTTTCGCACAATTTCCCGCGCATCCTGGGCGCTTGCCGGGGTGAAAATGCCTGTCAGCAGCAAAACCAGCAATATTTGAACACTTTTCATCTTCGCGGTTTTATTCAAGGGTACAAGGTTAGTGGTTTTTTCTGAAGATAAAAGCTGACGAAACTCATTTTCTGCACTTATGTTATGCATTGTGAAAGGGGAAAACATCCTTTCTCTACCTTTGTCGGGAAAAGACCCGACGCCGGTTGAAAACCCGGTATACTGGCATGCTCAAATTTTTTCGCTCCAATTCGCCCGGAACATACAGCGACGAAGAACTGCTGGCCCGCTACAGGTACGGCGGCGATGCGCGTTATCTGGGTATGTTGTACGAGCGCTACATGCCGATGGTGTACGGGGTGTGTATGAAAATCCTGAACGACCCGGGCAAATCGGAAGACGCCGTGATGAATATTTACGAGGAATTGGCGCGAAAGGTGAAGGAACATGAGGTCGAATCGTTTCGCGGTTGGCTCTATGTGCTGGCCCGGAACCATTGCCTGATGGAGTGGCGGAAAAATCACCGCCGGCCCACCCACTACCATGCCCCGGAAAATATGGTGCATTTTGATGCCGTTGAAGCCGCTTTTGAAGTGGAGTTGCCGGCTTCGGACTCCAAACCCCTCGAAAAATGCCTCGGCGAATTGCCTCAACACCAACGCCGCAGTGTGGAATTGTTTTATTTTGAAGATAAATCGTATAAGGAAATAGCGGAAATGATCGCTGAAGAAGTAGGTAAAGTGCGGTCATATATTCAAAATGGCCGTCGAAATCTGAAAATTTGCCTCGAAAAAACGGGAATGAGAATGATGAATGATGAATGATGAATGATGAATTTTTTCTAAACCCTCTAAACATATAAACTTTCTAAACTAAATAAATCCTCATAAACCCATTATCATGAACCCTTCTGTGCATACCGACGACGCGCGTTTCGTGGCATTGCTGGAACGCTGGTTGCAGGGCGACTTCACCCGCGCTGACGAACGGGAGCTGCATGCCCTGACGGAAGCCGACGACTTTCGCCGGGAGGCCTGGGAAGGATTTGTCGCCTTGCCGGAGGGCAGGCATGAAGTACACCTTCAGGCGCTTCGCC
>JAKLJF010000910.1 GCA_023151335.1 Thermoanaerobaculia bacterium
ACGAGGTTTTTGTTCGACAGTTCCGCCACGGCGTATCCGGGCGTGTAATTGGTATTGGTAGCGGGGAATGTTTTTTCCCAAATAAACGATCCGTCCTCGTTGAGTTTCAGGATATACGTTTTGGTGCCGCTGTCCGATTCGGAACCCACGAGCACCAGTTTATTATCCGAGGTTTTGATCATCCGGTACACGTAATTGGTACCGGTTTTTACGGTTTTTTCCGAAATTTTTGAGCCGTTGGCGTTGATCCGCATTAGTTTGACCATTTGCGGTGTGCCATAAGTGACGTAAGCGACCATAAAATCGCCTGCCGTGCCCACGGGTACGATGGCATAAGCCACCTCGGTTGTGTCGGGCGCGCCATAGAATTTTTCCCAAACCTTGGCGCCCTGCGCGTTGACTTTTACGAGAAAAACGTCCTGGTTGCCGGCAGCGTTAAAACTCTGGGTATAGCCGCAGAGGATGAATCCGCCGTCGGAGGTGGCCGTCACGCCGCGGGCGTAATCGTCCTTGGCGCCGCCGAAGTTGTTTTCCCATTGCTGACTGCCCTGTTTGTTCAGTTTCACGATATAGGCCTGGTTGTCGCCGCCGCCGGTAAAGCTTTGGCTGTAACCTACCACTACATAACCACCGTCGGTGGCAACGATCAGGTCGTTGGGGAAATCGTTGGCGTTGCCGCCGACGGTGGTGTTGAATTTGACGGCATTGCCACTGGGGGTGCCAGGTTCTATTTTTTCGAGGTCGCAGGTTGTAAACAGAAAAAGGCTTGTGAACGCCCAAAACAGGTGTTTTCCTAATTTGATCCGCATGTGTGAACGGGCATTTAATTTTAGTGCTTGTTTAAATGCCAAATTTAGGGTTATTCTTCCAAGTAGATGCACTTTGTGCGCGCTGAAATTAATATATTCCTTTCCGGTTGGCTTTTACGATAAAAGGGAATTGGGTTCCGTTTTGCAGGTAATATCCCGCGATGGTATATCCGCCATCGATACATTCGATGATAAACTGCGGATGGTAAGTGTTGGCGTCCGGTTTGACCACTGGCCAGACAGTTGTTACGGCATTGGCGTCGGTTTTCAGGGCGATTTTATTATCGGCAAAATTGCCGCAAAAAACCAGGGCGCCGTTTTCGTCTTCCACCGCGTTGTAGGCCGTACCGGCGCCAAAGTTGTCGCGTTGGAAAACCATGCCAAGCGTGCCATCCCTTTTACTCAGATAAATTTTCCCGTTTTTATCGCCGCAAATGACAAACTGGTTGTCGCTGGTGCGGATCACGCCCTGGCCGTTGTCGTTGTCGCCGCTCAGCCCGATAAGGGTTTCTTTGATAAAAACACCCTGGGCGCTTACCCGGTAGATCAGGATATCCGGCTTGGAAGTGGCGCCGCCGCGCGTACCCGTCAGGATCAGTTCGCCGTTGGCATCTTCGGCCAAACCGCGGATAATATCCGGGGAAAACGATTTCCCGAAAGTCTGGGCTGTGCCAATTGGGTTGAGATTGCCATCCAGTTTTGTAAAATAAACGTCGGTTTCTCCCGAACTCGCGCCGGCTTCGGTCACGGCTCCCAGCACGACGATATTCCCGTCGGACAAGGCTTTTATGGCGGAAGGGAAACATGGCAGGGAGAGCGTTTTGTCGACCGAGCCTCCCGATGTAAGGCGTGTGATGAAGCCGCCGCTATTGTTGTCCGTCCCGGTCACGAAAATCTGCTGGGCTTTATTGATGGCCAGTCCCTGCAAAGAGCCGTTGGAAGTGACGGGCGTGGCGCCAATTTGGGTGCCGTTGTTGCTCAGGCGCAATACTTCCCCCGTCACGCCAAAATAGCGCGCCGCCCAGATAATGCCGTTGGTATCCTGCGCCAAGCCGGCTATCGTGCCGTTGGGCAGGGCTGAATACAGTTTGGTAAAGGGTTCGGCCGAATATACCGTGATGTTCAGTGTTTCGGTATCGGCGCCGGCTGTGTTTGTGGCTGTCAATTGAACCGTGTAGTTTCCTGCTGTTTCAAACGTATAAACGGGATCGGTATCGTTCGAGGTTTTACCCGCTTCAAACGTCCAGGTGTAGGAGGTAGCACCGGTGCTTTTGTTTTTGAACCGGACTTTTTTCCCCTCGTACAATTTCCCGCCGACTACAGGTTCGATGGAGAAGGCGGCGGTGGGTTTGCCGCCTCCCGAAGTACCGCTGATGGTTACCTGGCCGGTTTCGGTGTCGGTATCGCCCCGGGCGTCCGTGACGGTCAGCGTCACGCTGTAAGTGCCGGGTCCGGCAAAAACCTGTTCGACCTGGACGCCGCTTTTGGCGCTGCCGCTGGAAAACGACCAGGCGTAGCTCACCGCGCTTTGCGAACAGGCGGCATCGAACTGCACCCGGCAGTCGGCCGTGCACGGCTCGTCGAGTTTGGTACTTTGAAAACAGGCGACCGGCCC
>JAKLJF010000911.1 GCA_023151335.1 Thermoanaerobaculia bacterium
TCAGCTGGCTAGAGCGCTTGCATGGCATGCAAGAGGTCACCGGTTCGAATCCGGTATCCTCCACAAAAAAGGGGTCGCGCGATTTTGTGCGATCCCTTTTTCATTAACGGTCCAATTTATGTTTCAACGCCAAGCCCGCGAACCCTTCCCTGTCCGGAACATCGTTATCCTGGCCCTCATCGTGCTGGTTTTTATGGTATTGGTGCTAAGTCAGCGGAAAAAGCAAGAGGCGCCCGCCGCGCCGCCGGCAACGGAACAGCCGGGTGGGGAGGGGCAGGAATAGCCGGCTTAGTCCATTCCCAGCGTTTCAAAAACGGCATCGATCTCTTCGAACGATTTGACGCCAACCATTTCCTCCTCGCCGCCGCGCAGCGCCAGTCCTGCCGGTTGTAAGACTTCGAGCAAGGGAGGCAGGGCCTCTGCCGGTACGTCCAGTTGGAGCAGGGTGGGGAAAGCGGCAAACAGCTCCCGCCAGGCGGCGGCGTTTTCCAGCAGCAGGGTTTCCGCGCCGGCAACCGGGCTAAAATCCAGTAAAAAAAAGTTGACGCCGGAAATCGCCTCCAATACGGCCTGCACCCCTGCGACTTCTGGTTGGGCCGGTACGTAAAAGATCACTTCCAGCCCTTTGAGCAGTTCAAGATCATCCGGCCGGGTTATCTGCACGGCATCGAGCCCATAAAAGCCGGCGGCTTCCCGCACCGTGGCAGCCGGTGTGCGGTCGAATTCCCCCGTGATCTTCGGCCCTTGCACCCATTCGCGGATGGCTTTCATGTACAGGGGATCAAGGTAACCGGGTGTGCCTTCCTCCAGGTTGAAACCCAGAAAATCGACCTCTTTGGCGGCGAAATAGCGCGCGTCGGTCAGGTTGGTGATGGTGGAAGCTTTGATCAACATACGCAAAAGTACACATTCGACAATCTTTGTTGAAAACATACCGATTTCCCCGCAAAAAAGCCGGACTTTTGCGCCCGCGAAAAATGCCCTCTGTGTTCCCTCCTTCATTTTCAACAATGATACCGTGAAACGTATTTATCTCTGGCTGTTCCTGGCAATTTGCGCGGCATTGATTGCCTGGAAATTATTCCAAAACAAAAAAGAAGCGGCAGCCGGCACCGAACTGGCACAAGCCACCCGGGCTTTTGTGCCCGTGGAAGTAGCCGCGGCACAAATGGAAACCCTCAGCAACCGGCTGGAAGCCAACGGCATTTTTCTGCCGGCCAAAGAAATGCTGGTCATCTCCGAAACCGCGGGCCGCGTGCTGGAAGTGCACAAAGGCAAGGGCGACTGGGTGAATGAGGGCGACCTGATCGCCAAGGTGGACGACGAACTGTTGCGCACCGAACTGGAAGCCACCCAGGCCAACATCGCCAAACTCAGAAAAGACAAGGAACGGCTCGGCAATCTCATCGAAGGCGAAGCCGTGCCCAAAAACAAAATGGAGGATATTGATCTGGGCCTTATGGCGGCCGAAGCCAGGGAAAAAGCCCTGAAAAAACAGATATCCAACACCAGTATCCGGGCCACCATGAATGGTACCATCGGCTACCGGTTTATCGAACGCGGCAGCGTCATCGGCCCGGGCATCCAGGTGGCCCAGATCACCAACCTGGAAAAACTGTTCCTCATGGTGAAAGTGACCGAACACGACGTGCTCAACGTGCGCAAAGGACTACCCGTGAGCGTCACCGCCGACGTGTACCCCGACCGGCCCATCGCCGCGCGGGTCACCAACATCGGCCTGCGCGCCGACAACGCCTTCAACTACGACGTGGAAATAGAAGTGCCCAACCCTAAAAATGCTCCCCTGCGCGCCGGCATGCACGCCAAAGCCACCTTCACGTTTGATGCGCAACGCAGGGGCCTCGTGTTGCCGCGCAAAGCCGTCACCGGCAGCCTGCTCGATGCCAAAGTGTACGTGGTGCAGGACAGCGTCGCCCGGCTGCGCTCCGTCACGCTCGGCGCCACTTTCGGCGACAAGGTGGAAGTGACCGGCGGACTGCAGGAAGGCGAACGGGTAGTGGTGGCGGGGCAAATGAACCTGGCCGACGGGACGAAGGTGGAGGTGGTGCGGTAGGATTGGTTGATTGGTGCACAATTTCGGATTCTTGTTGACAGTTTTAGGGGTGATTTGAACGCCCTCTATCGCAAGATTTCTATTTGTTTCGTGGCTCTTTCGCTATGGCGCAAATTGGTTAACGCTGACCGTCAGCCTGTAATTCTTGAATCATGCCTTCAAAATCTCCCGTCCCGCCCTGGGCCACCCACCTCTTCTATTGGCTCCTGCTCGCCGGCGTTTATTTTTACTTCAACTCCCAAAAACAGGAACAGTTGAAGGCGCAACGCGCCCTGGGCAGCTGTCTTCAGGCTGCCTGTGAAACTGTAAACCGGCAAAATGCCAAATTACTGGAAGATATTAACCGTT
>JAKLJF010000912.1:0-1996 GCA_023151335.1 Thermoanaerobaculia bacterium
AGCGGCCGGTAAAGAGGCCGGTATTTCGAGGTTGTACGGCGGTATCCACTATCGCCCTTCTATCGAAACCGGCAACGTGCAGGGTAAAAAGGTAGGTGAAAACGTGAATAATCTGTTGGTGACCCGGAAATAATCGTTCCGGCGCCGTATCTGCCCCAATAAAAATGATTTGATTGGTAAAGGAGGCCGCTCTGCAGGTGGAACCGCGGGGCGGCTTTTTTCTATTTTGTGGTGCCCATTATTGGCTTACATGAAAGGTATGTACAAATTTCAGCATGAGCGCCCGGGAGTCGGAAACCGGCAGGAAAGGGTCTGCCTTGCCTTTGTTGTTCAGAATTTCGTTGTACACGAAGTAAAAATCGTTTCCGTCTTTGCTGTTGTACCGGAGCCTGAAATTGATCGCGCTCACTTTGTTTAAGGAATTGACCTGAACGAAGGCATTCATACTCAATTTGACATTCAAAGAGACGGCAATTTTCAGGCGTGCGACATGCGCTACGTAATCGGGCGCGTTTGTGAAAGAAACATGATTGTACTGGTAAAATCCGCTCAGGGTCAGATACTTTGAAATGGTATAATTGGGCGTTACACCGCCGGAAAAACGTCTGCCTCCGTAAAAAGTACCGGCGGTGACATTGAATGTTGTATTGAGAAAATGAACGGAAGGCGTCTGGCAGGCGAGTGAAATATCGCTGTTAACGTATTCCTCCGCGGCAATGGTATGCTGTTTTGAAAGTTCGAACGCGTTTTGCACTTTATCGTAAAAACGATTGAAAGTCAGTTCGATATAACTGTTCTTTTTCCATTCCATATAAAATGCGGGCGCTACCAGAAAGCTTTCCATCTGGTTCGTACTGTTTGAAAAATAGGCATTGGCGTTCAGGTCGGCTCTCATATACCGCAGCGATTTGCTTTTCGGCGTGAACCATCCGTAGGAAATACGATCGCCCACCGCTTTAAAATCACCCCGCGCTTCAAAACCCAGGGCAGGCGAATAGTTTTTATCCACTTGCGAATAACTCAGTGCATAATTGAATCCTACCTGGGCGCGGTTTTCCCAAAGGATATACAGGCGTTTGCGGTCTTCCCAGAAATGCCGGCTAAGGAGGGTATCTGCCGAATTCCAGGTGCCGGCGAGGTTCACTTTGAGATAATCGTTGCCAAAAAGGTTGAAGATACCGTCCAGCCCGTAGGCCAGGCGATCAGCCCCTTTCCAGTCGGTTTGGGTAGTGAGTATCCCGCCGACATAAGAATTGTTTTTCGATACTTTTCGCCGGAGCCTCAGCACGCTGAAATTTTCAGAAGGCAGGACGTCTTTTTCCCGCGATTCCATCGTCAATATGCCCACGTCATAATTTTTAAGCCTGCCGACAAGGCGTACCCCGCCCCAAAGCGGTACGATCTTTCCGTCGTGGATGCCGATGCGCCTGCTGTAAAACAAGCGGTTATCGTTTTCAAAACCGAAATCCATAATGCTCGAGCGCTCCAGAAAAAACCGGCGTTTTTCGGGGAAAAAGAGGGAAAACCGGCTGAGGTTGACCACCTGGTCATCGGCTTCCACCTGGGCAAAATCGGTGTTGAAGCTGAGGTCGAGGTTCATGTTATTGGTGAGGGCGTGTTGCACATCCAGTCCGGCGGTCAGGCGGTCGTCTTTTATTCTGTCCGGGAAATCGGCGCCATCCGGCTGAACGTGGTGGTGGCCCGTCCCGGCCAACAGGTAGGGCGAGGTAAACCAGGGCCGTTTGCTTTCACTGGCCGGACACAAAATATCCCGCGCTTTGGACAGCTTGATAAAACTCCAGAAACCCCAATTGGGCGGTATGTCCGGGAAAATATCCATTTGTCTTTCGCGGGCCACGTAGCGGTATGCGATCAGGCCCATGGTTACGGTTCCGTCGCGCGGCTGATAGCGCAGGCTGGTAAACGGTATCCGGGCTTCGACCGACCAGCCCCCGTCATGGTAAGACGTCCGGGCTTCCCAGAACGAGTTCCACGA
>JAKLJF010000912.1:2006-2420 GCA_023151335.1 Thermoanaerobaculia bacterium
GGGGCTGTCCCCCTGCGCATCGTTCCTCACGCTGACATCTATCCGCGAACCGGTGGGGGTAACGACGAATATCAGCCCGTTCTCGTTGTCGTTATAGGTATCGAGGATGATAGATATCTGGTCCATCGTCATGCCCCAGATATCCCGTTCGAAAGTAGGCGCCTGTATCGCCGCGGGTTTGTCGTAACACAGGGCCGAGAAGTAAAGATACTTGTCGTCAAACGCAACCCGGAATTGTGTCCTGGTATTGGGTTTTTCTGAAAAAGAAGGCCAGTGGCTCGCCATGGGAAGCGTATCCACGGCATCCCATTCGCCGGCGTTGATATGGCCGTCGAATTCGATGGAGTGATGCAGCCGGGAAAGGCTCATCGCACCGGGTGTCGCGGCAGCGGTATTGGAGGAATGCAGATTGCC
>JAKLJF010000913.1:0-2146 GCA_023151335.1 Thermoanaerobaculia bacterium
GATTGCACTCATATAACAAACGCTGTTTGCCTTTGGGATATTTGCGCGTACTGGGATACAGGAAAATACCGCCCTGGATCAGGATACGGTGAATATCGCTTACCATAGAGCCGATATAGCGCAGGCCGTAGTTCTGATCGCTGCAATGGTCGATGTAACGGCGCATTTCGAGGTCGAATTTCGAATAGTAGCCCTGGTTAACGGAGTAGAACTGGCCGTTTTCCGGGATACGCATGTTGCGGTGGCTGAGACAGAACTCGCCGATGCTGGGGTCGAGTGTGAAACCGTTGACGCCGCGGCCGGTAGTGTATACCAGAATGGTGGAAGTGCCGTAGAGCACGTAACCGGCGGCTACTTGTTTGTTGCCCGGCTGCAGGAAATCTTCGGTAGTCGCGAGGCCGGAAGGATCGCTTTTCCGGCGATATATGGCAAAAATAGTACCCACCGACACATTCACATCGATATTGGAAGAGCCGTCGAGCGGGTCGAACAGCACGATGTAGTTGCTCTTTTTGGAGCTAAGCGGCGGCACCTGGATAATGTCGTCATTTTCCTCGGAGGCGATGGCGCAGCACTCGCCGCTGTTTTTCAGGCACTCGATGAGTTTTTCATTGGCGTACACGTCGAGTTTTTGCTGACGATCGCCCGAGGCATTGTCAGAAGAGCTGTCAGCCACGCCAAGGATGTTCACGAGGCCGGCTTTATTCACCTCCCGGTTGATAATCTTGGCTGCCACGCCGATGTCGCGCAGCAGGCCGGTGAGTTCGCCGGTCGCATAGTCGAAATCTTTTTCCGAACGGATGATAAATTCGTCGAGGGTGACGATACGATTGCCGCCAGGCAGGGCAAAAGGAGCGGTAATGCCGTTTTCAGGCGATTTTTTTGCAGAAGTTGCCATGTTACGTGTGGTGGAGACGGTGTTATACCCGCCTTTTCACCCGGGTTTTAACAGGTGATCGGGCAGGCGTTGGTTAAGGCAAAATGATCTGAGGGCAAATTTACGGAAAAGCGGGGAAGTAAACAGAGCAGTCTTAACATTGTGAATTACCGTGCTTAATCCCATACCCGCGCCAACTGTTCCAGTAACCATTCCTTCATCCGGGCGTCATGGAAGTCGAGCCACCTGTCGTATTCAGGTGAGTCTTCAATGGTAACACGGAAATAACGGAACGGTTTTTTACTGTTAAGCGCTTCCAGGAGGCGGTCACGCAGGTGTTCATCCGGGACCGTGAAGATAAAATCCTCCATGATCCGGTAGGAGTCGCGGGGTTCCGGCGGGTCGATGACGATAAATTGGTCGGGCTCGGCTGCTGCGCGGGATTTTACACTTTCGGCCAGGTCGATGAACTCGCTTTCGCCCCAGCGTTGCGGATCGGGGTACGACAGAATTTCTTTGGTCTGCCGGTGCAGGTACACGATTTCGCCTTCGTCAAGCAGGTCAATGATCTCGAATAGGATGTCGTCTTCCACCGATGTATTTTTGTGGCAAATTTGCGATAATTTATGGAACCGGTAACAGAGCAGTAGCGCAACAACTTTCGTTTAATTCTGTTACCCTGCTCCCGGATTATTGTTAAATCACTTTTTCATGCGACTCTTTCTCCAACTTTCCCCCGACGGCCGCGCCATGTTGGGCCAGGATGAAGCCGGTAACGAAATGCGCATTTCCCTCCCGGAGATTGCCGGAGGCGACGCCACGGGATTCCGCGCCATGCAATTGATGATCCTCAGCCTCGGCGGATGTGCAGCCGTGGACGTGATCACCATACTGAAAAAGCAACGGCAACAAATAGACGATCTGCGTATCGACATTGAAGCCGAGCGTTTTCACCAACCCCTGCCGGCGCCGTGGCAGAAAGCGCACCTGGTATTTACCGTATACGGTAGGGTGGATCAGCAAAAAGCGGAAAAAGCGGTAGAGATGTCAATCCAAAAATATTGCAGCGCATCAGAAACATTGCGGCTGGCGGGCGCTACGATCACGTGGGAAGTGCGGGTTGCTGTTGCCGCATAATAGTGCTATCATTAAAATTTTATAACCAATGTTACGCGACCTCCGCTCCCTCTCCCTACCTGATCTCGAAGCCGCGCTCGCGGGCTGGGGCGAGCCGCGTTTTCGCGCCAAACAGGTGTACGAATGGCTTTG
>JAKLJF010000913.1:2156-2418 GCA_023151335.1 Thermoanaerobaculia bacterium
CATGACCAACTTGTCCAAAGACCTGCGCCGGCGTCTCCGGGAAGAGTTTTCCCATCATACCCTGACAGAAGATACCGTGCAGCACAGCGCCGACGGCACCATCAAAACCCGCTGGCGCACCCATGACGGCCACCGTATTGAAAGTGTGCTGATCCCCGTGCCGGAAGATGAACGTTTCACCGTCTGTGTGAGTACGCAGGTAGGGTGCAGCCTCACCTGCTCGTTTTGCGCCACCGGCCGTATGGGCCGCAAACGCAACCTG
>JAKLJF010000914.1 GCA_023151335.1 Thermoanaerobaculia bacterium
GGTTTTCACCCGCTGCGCGGCGGCAGCCTCCACGAGTTGTGGCGGCGGGAACGTGCCGTAGCGCAGGCTAAAAAAAGTGTGCGCGTTAAGGTACATGCACCAACGCGGGTTTTCTCATACATGAATCGGATCAGTGGTCCGGGGATTTTCACCGGGCAAAACGGGTGAAGGCGGGCTGTTGTAAAAGATTTATTAAAACAATTTGAGGCAAAATAAGGGCTGTGTTTTTTGAAAACCAAAAAACAAAACAAATAATTTTAAGTGTAATGTGGAAATGGGCGGACGCCAGCGGGGATTCCCGATACTATCGGATCGTTCCGGGCAGCGTTAGAGCATGTTGGAGGAGTTATTACTCGCTCAAAGTAAATTTATACCCGACGCCGCGGATCGAGTGAAAATAACGGGGCTGCTTGGGGTCTTCCTCGAAATATTTGCGAAACGCCAGGATAAAATTGTCTATCGTGCGGGTACTGGGGAACACGTCGTAGCCCCAAACGGCCTGCAATATCTGGTTGCGGCTCACTACTTCATTTTTGCGTTCCACCAGCAGTTTCAGCAGCATGGCCTCTTTTTTGGTAAGGGTAATGGTCTTACCGCGAAAGGTAACGGCTTCGAACGTTTCAAAATTGACCCGGTTGTTGCCGAACTCAAACAGCCCCGGCGCCTCGCCCTTGACGCGCTGGCTGCGGCGCAGCAGATTGCTTACGCGCAGCAGCAATTCTTCCAGGTTGAAGGGCTTGGTCAGGTAATCGTCGGCGCCGCGTTTCAGGCCGGCTATGCGGTCCTGGGCCATGTCTTTGGCCGTCAGGATGAGGATGGGCACTTCGGGATTGCTCAGGCGCACCTGTTCGGTGATGCTGAAACCGTCGACCTCGGGCAGCATCACGTCGAGCAGCAGCAGGTCGAAATGCTGGCCGGCGATCAGGTCGAGGGCCTTGCGGCCGTTGCCGGTGCCGACGACTTCGTAGCCTTCTTCTTTCAGGTTGAGTTCAATTAGTTCTCTTATGTTCGACTCGTCTTCGACGATTAAAATGCGCATGATTGGCTGCTTTTAGTCCATTTCCAAATCAATATCCACCTTTTCATGCCAGGGCAGGCCGTCGAGGTTGAGCCGTTCCATGAAAGGATCGGGATTGAATTCTTCGACGTTGAACACGCCCTTGCCGGTCCATTTGCCTTCGAGGATCATACGCGCGCCGATCATGGCCGGCACGCCGGTGGTGTAGCTGACGCCCTGGGTGCCGGTTTCGCGGTAGGCGTCCTGGTGCGAGCAGTTGTTCCACACGTAGTAGGTCCGTTCTTTGCCGTCCTTGATACCTTTGATCCTGCAGCCGATAGAGGTGAAGCCGGTGTAGTTTTCGCCCAGTTCCTCGGGCGCCGGCAACACGGCTTTGAGGAATTGCAGGGGCACGATATCTACGCCTTTGTAACGAATGGGTTCGATGCCGGCCATGCCGATGTTCTGGATCACGCGCAGGTGGGTGAGGTATTGTTCGCTGAAGGTCATCCAGAAACGGGCGCGTTTGAGGGTGGGAAAGTTTTTAACCAGGCTTTCCAGTTCTTCGTGATAGATCAGATAGGAGCGTTTCGGCCCGATTTCCGGGTAGTTGATGTCTTTCCAGATTTCGTGCGGCTCGGTTTCCACCCAGCGGCCGTTTTCCCAGTATTTGCCTTTTTGCGTTACCTCCCGGATGTTGATCTCTGGGTTGAAGTTGGTGGCGAAAGCTTTGCCGTGACTGCCGGCGTTGGCGTCCACGATATCGAGATAGTGGATTTCGTCGAAGTAGTGTTTTTTCGCGTAGGCGGTGTATACGCTCGTCACGCCCGGATCAAAACCGCAACCCAGCAGGGCGAGGATGCCTTTTTTCCTGTACCGGTCCTGATAGGCCCACTGCCAGGAGTATTCGAATTTGGCCACGTCCTTGGGTTCGTAATTGGCGGTGTCCATATAGTTGACGCCCGTTTCGAGGCAGGCATCCATGAGGGGAAGATCCTGATAGGGGAGGGCGACGTTGATGACCAGGTCGGGCTGGAATTTCCGGATCAACGCCACGGTTTGTTCCACGTTGTCGGCGTCAACTTTCGCGGTTTTGATCTTTCGGCCACCGTAAGCCTGATGAATGGCCGCGGCGATGGCGTCGCATTTTTTCTTGGTGCGGCTGGCGAGCATGATGTCGCCGAAAATTTCGCGGTGCTGGGCGCATTTGTATGCGACTACGCGGCCCACGCCGCCGGCGCCGATGATGAGCACTTTGGACATGTCTGATTTCTTTAGAAGGCCCAAAAGTAGACAATTGAGCTCTTTTGCGGAACAACGCTTTTTAATCTTTCCATCGTTCGTATTATTTTGCACCGTTATACCAGCAAACTTTATCGAACACGGAAACATGACACGTATGAATATCCTGTTATTTTTG
>JAKLJF010000915.1:0-256 GCA_023151335.1 Thermoanaerobaculia bacterium
GTATCGACTTTTTGAACAACCCCTCTGGATTGCCGGCCCCTGAAATAACCATTGACCATTTTTATTCATGCCTTTATTAATTCTATATTAAAATGAAAAATACATTCAAAAATATCCTCGCCGCCTGCGCGCTCCTGTTGCTGTGCCTGCCGGCCCTGGCGTCCAGTCACCGCGAAGCGCCGCTGATTGCCGACGACCCCCTTGCCGATAACGTGGACGTGTACGCGTTCCGCAGCCCCAACCCCGCTAATACCGT
>JAKLJF010000915.1:266-2414 GCA_023151335.1 Thermoanaerobaculia bacterium
GTTGCCGCAGGGTGGCCCGAACTACTATTCGTTCGGCGAAAACATCCGCTACGAGATCCATATCGACAACGACCCCGCCAAACCCGGCGACGAGATCATTTACCGCGTGGTGTTTCAAATGGAAAATGAAGACCCGACCACGTTTTTCAACATCCGTTTGGGCAAACAAAACCTCAAAATGACCTACACGCTCTACCGCTCCGACAACGGCGGGAAAACCTTCGCCGCCATTCTGGTGAACCGCCCGGTACCGCCCACCAACATCGGGGCCCGGTCGATCAGTTCGCCCATCGGCCTGGGCAAGCCGTACCAGCAGATCGCCGACCGCAACATCGTGTACGCCGCCACCGGCGAGCGCGTGTTCGTCGGCCCCGTCGACGATCCTTTTTTTGTGGACCTCGGCGGCGTGTTCGACCTGGGCGACCTGCCGCGTCAGAACGGACAGGCCCGCGACGGCCTGGCCTGCAAAAACGTTAGCGCCATCGCCATTCAGGTGCCCATCGGTTATTTACTTAAAAAAGGCGCCCCGAAAAAACCGGCCAATATCCTCGATCCCAACTACGTGATCGGCGTTTGGGCCAGCGCCAGCCGCCAGCAAATCCGCACGCTGGGTCAGGGCACGGAAGAATATTCCGGCCCCTGGGTACAGGTGAGCCGTCTCGGCATGCCGCTGACCAACGAGGCCGTTATCCCGGTCGGGTTTAAAGACTACTGGAACAGTATCACGCCGTACCAGGAACTGGCCGATACCCAACTCGACGGCTTTTTCTACAACCCGGAACTCGGCCTGTATATGGACGACGAGCTGTTCGGTGGCGCTGTGCCGGCCTTTTCAAAACTGCGCATCCAGCGCAAGTCGCTGGGATCATTCGACTTCGGCAATGGAAAAGACGGGCTTTACGGACTGAAAGGCTCCCCGGCAGTGGCCGGTACCGCCCTCGACGACGCGGTGTTCGGAACCCTGTTGCTGCCCGGTCCCGGCAAGCCGCGCTCGGTGGACCTGTGGCCGATCTTCCACACCGGCGTACCGAACTTCCCGCCCTACCAGCTGGCCACGGGAAAAAATGGCAATCCGCTGGCAGCCGGTAAACCCTTTATCAACAACTTCCTGCCCAACGGCGGCGATATGCTGCGCCTGAACATGGCCGTGCCGGCCACGCCGCGCAACAGCGCCGAATTCAGCCCGCTCGGCATTATCGACGCCGCCGTGCGCGGCCTGACGCAGGCGCCGTACAATACAAGCACGAAGATCGAGTTCATCCCCAACATGGACGGCTTCCCCAACGGCCGCCGCCTCGAAGACGACGTAACGCGTATTGAATTGCAGGCCGTGGCCGGCGTGGCGCTGGCCGCCATCGGCTTGTGGTACGACGATTTCACCGCGGGCGGCAGTCCCGTCACACAGGACCTGATCGACGTACTGACCTATAAAACCGGCGTGGAGCAAAACGACAAGGCTTTCCGCCCGACGTTCCCCTACCTGGCCCTGCCGCACGCCGGCGACGGCGCCTGCGGCGGCCCGCAGGCCATCAGCGACAATGCATCCAGCTTTATGGGCATGGATCGCGAAAGCGTGAGCAACACCGGGGTGCTTGCCGTGACCAACTATCCCAATCCGTTCACGTCGTCTACCAATATCCGGTACCGCCTGGATACGGATACGAACGTCAACCTTTCGGTGTTCGATCAGCAGGGCAAACTGCTGGCCACTCTGGCGCAGGGCCTGCAAGCGGCAGGCGACTACGAAGCCGTGTTCAACAGCGCGCAACTGCCCGCCGGTATCTACTTTGCCCGGCTGACTACCGGGAAGGATATGCAGGTGGTGAAGATGTTTAAGCAGTAGATTTTGATGGACGACTAATTGATTATACCTCGCGCCGCCAAGTTTTCAGCATGGCAGATTCAGGGAACTACGTTTACGAAACTTTTTAAGTTTCGTAAACGCAGGGTTCGCGCAACGTTTACGAAACTTGAAAAGTTTCGTAAACGTAGGATTCGCGCAACGTTTACGAAACTTAAAAAGTTTCGTAAACGTAAGGTTCGCGCAACGTTTACGAAACTTAAAAAGTTTCGTAAACGTAGTTCCCTGAATATTCAACACACAGGCACATAGAACACATAGTTTTATCAATCAAATATCTATGTGTT
>JAKLJF010000916.1 GCA_023151335.1 Thermoanaerobaculia bacterium
AATGCTGGATGGCCGGCGCCAGCGAGATCGTCTATTCCATGCTGATGATGCAAAACAGCTTTGTTGCGCCCAACATCAACCTGGAACACCCCGACGAAGACTCGGCCAAACTGAAGATTGCCACTCAACCCGTTTCAACCAAAATAAACACCTTTTTGTCTAACTCCTTCGGATTCGGAGGCACCAATTCCTCTCTGATCGTCCGGGCCTGGAAAGATTAAAATTCAAAACACATGAGTCATAGCGAAATTATTGAAAAAGTGAACCAGTTTCTGGTGGAAGAATTTGAGGTAGAGCCGGAAGCTATCACCCCCGATGCCATTTTGAAGGACACCCTTGGGCTCGACAGCCTGGATTACATCGACCTGGTGGTTGTGATAGAAAATAATTTCGGATTCAAGGTAAAACCGGAAGATTTCGTCGGCATCAGCACTTTTCAGGATTTTTACGAGTACATCAACTCCAAAGTCGGCACAAAAGAACCGGCGTGATGGCAGTGGGCAGTAAGCAGCCGGCAGGGCAGGCCTGGGAGGGCAAATCAAAAGGCTCCCGGGCCGGTTACGGAATATTCATTTGGATACTCCGCCGCTTCGGAATTCGGCCCGCCTACCTGCTGCTGCGTTTTGTAGCCTTTTATTATTTCCTCAGTTCCTGGAAAACCTCCCGGGCTGTACTGCAATTCTACCGCCTGGGCTTACAGATGAATAAAATCCGGGCCTTGCGGATGTTGTACCGGAACTACTTCAGGCTCGGTCAGACGCTGATCGACAAAGTGGCCGTGATGGCCGGATTTGCCGGCGGCTTTCAAAGCCAGTCGAAGGGGCTGGAGCACTTGCAAGCCCTGGCTGCCGGGGGAAAAGGCGGGCTCCTGCTCAGCGCACACGTGGGCAATTGGGAAATCGCGGGGCATTTTTTACAAAAACTGAACGTCCGGATCAACCTCGTAATGTTTGATGGGGAACATAAAAAGATCAAGGAATACCTGGCGGGTATCACCGGCCCCCGTGCCTTCAATGTAATCGTCATTCAGCCTGACAATTCGCATATTTACCAGTTAGCCGCTGCCCTCGCCCGGGGCGAATTGATCGGCATGCACGCCGACCGCTACCTCGAAGGCAGCAAAACCCTTACCTTGCCGTTTCTTGGCCGGCCAGCCCGGTTTCCGGAAGGACCGTTTTTGCTGGCGGCTAAACTGCGCGTGCCGGTTACCTTTGTATTTGCCATGAAAGCCGGCGATATGACGTACCGGTTTTCAGCCACACCGCCCATTCAACCGGAACAGATAAAAAATACCGCCCCGGAAGCCGTGCTGCAAGCGTATATTTCGGAAGTGGAAAATAAAGTCCGGGAATATCCGGATCAATGGTTTAATTATTTCCCGTTCTGGAGTTAGAAGGTTAGAAGAGAGTGTCTCATAAGTACTTGTACATTGCAAATTGGTCATTGAACATTGGTCATTCCCAAATTTAAAATGGAAAATTTCTAAATTTAAAATTTAAAAAATTGAAATGTTCAATGACCAATGTTCAATTTTCAATGACCAATTACTTATGAGACATCCTCATAAATTTGCACTATGAATCTTCCGCTGCTTTTACCTCAAAAGCCTCCGATGGTCATGGTAGACGCCCTGGTGGAATACACCGGTTCAGGCGTGGTAACCCGATTGTCGGTGCGCGAGGACAATATTTTCGTACAGCATGGTTTTCTTTCCGAGCCGGGTCTGGTTGAAAATATCGCCCAGACCGCGGCGGCACAAGCTGGATACGACAATGTGCTGAACGGCGTTTCCGAAGCGCCGCTCGGATATATTGCCGCCGTGGATTATTTGCAAATTCATAAACTGCCAGGGCTGAATACTACCATCGAAACCCGTATTCAGGTGAAACAACAAGTCCTGAACGTCACGATCATTTCCGGAACGATTTCTTGCGCGGGCGAAACCATAGCCCAGTGCGAAATGAAAATATTTATCCGGACCTGAGACCACCCGGGCTGGCCGGGGGTCTAACTTTGCCGGACAAACATCATTCACCAAAACCTTTTTCACCATGAAAAACAAACCGATTTTTATCCTTTTAACGGGCCTCCTGCTTGGCCTGAGCCACACCACCCTGAGCGCGCAAAGCGCCGCCGACATTTTCAACAGTTCCAAAACCGACATCACCTGGCTGGGCGTCGATTTTACCCAGGTAAAAGTAGTGGGTGAAATGGGCACCGTCAGCCCCTCGGAACTGATCTCCCTGTTTGAAAAAATCAACGCGGTGATCATTAACGAAGGCGAGAAGTACAACTTCAAAGAAGCCCTGAATAAAAGCGACATTCCCTACGACCTTGGCCCCGTAAACAAACTGAACGGCGGTATCGACACGGAGAACATCCTGACCTCCTCTTCGGCGGAAAAGGGCCG
>JAKLJF010000917.1 GCA_023151335.1 Thermoanaerobaculia bacterium
CGGCCCATCTGGAACAATTCTGTGAAATCCTGGCCCGCATCCTCCACGAGGAAGTGGAAAAAGGCAACCGCATCGTCGAAACGGCGAGCGGCTGGCCCCGCCCGGAAACGATTATGGTGTTCCTGGCAAAACCTTTTATCGGCGATTACCGGCATTTTCCCCTCACCTACACCGACGTGAACGATTCGCACTATTGGAAAGCGGACTATTACGACGAGCGCTCGGGGCATATTCTGGCGTGTAAGTTCGGAGACTGAGGGCCGGGTGCAGACTTTTCAGGTTTTCAAAACCTGGAAAGTCTTTTCACAAAACAGAACGACACCAGATGAAGATACTGTCCAGAGTAATCGCTGTTTTATGCTCCCGGCGGACGCCGGTCACGGGCTTTATGGCGCTATTTGCCGGCATGGCGATGGACGCGCCCGGCTCCGGGAAGTCGACCGGAAAATGGATGTTTGTGTTATCTATGATGGCTGCTCCGTTTGCATTGCTCGGGGCGGTCATTTTTTGTTGGAAAAGTATTATTGCCGGCGATTATGCGCGGGCTCTCGGCTATTGCGCGCTTGGGTTGATCCCTTTTGCCCTGGCCATGTTATTGTTACAGTTCAACTGGTTTGAAAAAAAATGACCCCATGATTTACGTACTCCCCGTATTCCTGGCAATCGCCTTGTTCCATGCCTGGCTGTTTGCCTGGTATTTCCCAAAACATTGTCTCAGCGACAGGAAGGTAACATGGGGAGAGCGGTACCGGGCGTTGTTGCGCTATTTAATTGAACGGTTGAAAATCCGTCCTCACCGTTGAACAAAATGGGGCAATGCTTTCGGTAATTGAAGCAAACATACTTACCCCTTTTTCCGCCCGAACGCCTTGTTCACCGCCTCGGTGCGGCTGTGTACTTCCAGTTTCTCGTAGATGTGCCGGATATGGCTCTGTACGGTGGACATGTCCACGAAGCGGCGGGCGGCAATTTCCTTATAGGAGTAGCCTGCTTCGAGGTCGTCGAGTATTTCGCGTTCCGTTTTGGTGAGCCGGGCCAGTTCGGGCGCCTGCGATTCGTTTTGTTGAAAGGATTCGACCACCAGCCGGGCGATGGCCGCGCTCATGGGCGAACCGCCCGCTACTACTTCGCGTATAGCTTCGGCAATTTTTTCGGGCGGCGCCGTTTTCAGCAGGTAGCCCGTGGCGCCGGCCTGCAGGGCCGTAAAGGTTTTTTGCGGGTCATTCTGCGCCGTCAGCATGACAAACTGGGTGTGCTGGTGCAGCGGCTTCAACTTTCTGACACACGTTATGCCATCCTCGCCGGGCAGGCCAATGTCCATCAGCGCCACATCGGGGCGGGCGGCGGCGATGGCCTGACTGAATGTCTCGGCGCTGTCGTAGGCGCCCACGCATTCCATATCGTCGAAAAAATTGAGGATCGATGCCGTCAGTTTGCGCAGTTCGGCGTCGTCTTCCACCAATGCCACCCGGATAGCCATAAGTCGTTTCGTTTGTGAATGGCAAATATGGAGGGAATTGTAATGTTCTGTACTCCTATGTTTATGTGATTTAACTTACAACCTCCCCCTCACCCGCACCGTCGTCCCATTCCCCGGCCCCGTTTCCATCTCCAGCACCGCCCCGATTTTTTCGGCGCGCATTTGCATGCCTTTCAGCCCGCTGCCGAACTGCCGGGTATTTTCCGGATCAAACCCCTTGCCGTCGTCGCGGATTTCCAGCAGGTAGTCCCGCCGGTTTTCAAGCCGGAAAACGATGCTGACCGAGCGGGCTTCCGCGTGTTTTACGATGTTGTTCAGACATTCGCGGTAGAGCATGTACAACTGCCGTTTCACGGGCGGCGGCACGGCGGGATTGCCGGGCGCCGGCGGCAGGTCGAACCGCGAAGACAGTTGGGCTTCTTCCAGAAACTCGCGGCCTTTTTCGCGGAAATAAGCCTGCACCTCTGCAAAGCGGTCGTAGCGGGGGTTGATGGCGAACACGATCTCGCCCAGTTGCAGGGCCACGTTGCGGGCTTCCGTACCGATGCGGCGCAGTTTTTCCCGGAAATCCTGTTCCTGCTGGTCGGGCACCATGGCCGCGAACTGGGCAGAGAGGGCAATTTTTGTCAGGGCCGAGCCTACTTCGTCGTGGATGTCCTGGGCAATATCGACCCGGAGATCTTCCAGGGCGCGTTCGCGTTCGAGGTCGGCCAGGCGGAGGCGCATGCGCTGGTTGGTCCAGCGGTTGTAGGCAAACACCGTGAAGGCGCTCAGCAGTACCAGTACCAGGGCCCGAAACCAGGCGCGTTGCCAGAAATGGTCGGTCACCCGGACGCGTAAAACGGCGTCGAAGGCGTCACCGGCGCCCGCGTCTTCGGGGCGTACCCGGAAGGTGTATTGGCCGGCGGGCAGGTTCACAAAGGCGGCC
>JAKLJF010000918.1:0-2134 GCA_023151335.1 Thermoanaerobaculia bacterium
AAAAGCGAGGGCGGTGACCATCCGGAGGCCGTATTGGCGGATGCGTACGGTTTCATTCAGCAGGTCATTGCGGTGAAAAATCCGGATGTCCAGCCCATCGGTAAATGCCATCAAACCGCCGGCAGGAGAAAAAGCCACTTCCCGTGTGGCATAATCGTGCAGGCGAACAGTGTTCAATTTTGCATCCGGATCGTGTGCAGGGTTCCATATTTTGATGACGGTTTGTTCGTTGGCGGCATCGTCAGCCTCTACCTGCTGGACCACCATAATTTCATCGGTCTGCGGAATAAAATGCAATTGGTGAATTGCCCCGCCAAAAGGCCGGACCGCCAGCAGGCGACCGTCCTGGAGCGACCACACGGCGATGGAGTCAGAGCCTGCCAGACTGGCCATTTTACTTTCCGCCGTATTAAATGTTGCGGCTACTTCCCCGTTATATCCCGGCGGGGAGGCTATCTGATGCCGGTACCGGCCCAGGCGATCGGTCAGCACGAGCGAGTCGAACCCGGTGCGGTACGCCAGCCAGTCAAGGCCGGCTACCAGGCCCGGTTCAGCGCCGGCAGGTGCGGGAGCCGTTTCCAGTATTTGCCCTGCATTCCCGGCGGGCATCAGTACAAGGGAATCATTTCGCCAGGCAAATAATTTCGTCCCGTCGGCGTTCAGGGCGAAAAAAGCATTCCGCCCCAGGGGGGTAATACGCTGGTTGGTTCCCTCGTCCAAGGTCCATACCTCAAGCCGCCCGCCGCCGGTGGTTGTGGCGAATTGCCGATTGTCCGGTGAAAAAACCCCTGTTTTCAGGTGCATGTCTGAATGGCTTGCAGGGATAAGCGCGGCGTATCGAAGTGCGCCGCTCTCGGTATCGTATAAGTAAAGCCGGCTGTCTTTATCACTGGCCGTTCCGATAAAATAGGTTGCCGCCAGACGGGCGTCCTGGCTGACGGCAATGGGGAATCCGGCGAGCACGGTGTGCTGCTCAAGCGTATGGTACCCTGCCGCGACCGGCAATTTGAAATAATGCGCGGCAGAGTCATTAAAAAAAAGGGCGGCGCCGGCGGCAGGTTTCAGTAACAAATAGGGTAGTTCGCCGGTATAATAGTTTCTGACAGGATTGGGAATAAGCAATACCTGTTCCCGTTGCCAGCTGCCGCGTTCGGCGCCCGGGGCGAACACAACGATACTGTCGCGGTAGCCTGCCCACAACCGGCCTTTTGCACTCACCAGTCGCAGGAGTATTCCATCACCCAGTTGCAGGCCGGTCGGCTGGGGTGTGGCACGGCTTCCTCCTTTGCGTTGCGCAAAAACATCCCGCAACGGGAGGGTAAAAATTTGCATTTCGGTGGGGTTCAGGTAATAAAAATTGTATCCTTTTTCGTCGAAACAGTATTGCGAAACGTTTTGTACCGGCAGTCGAAACGTCTCGCGCGGGCTACGCCAGAACAGGTAAACATTTCTGGAAAGAAAAAGCAGGGTGCGGTTATCCGGCGCTGCGTCGCAATAAAGCAGGGTGGTGTCCTCCAGGCCCAGCGGTTCTTCCGGTTCAAAGGTTTCGGCGTCCCATTGAAACAACAGATGCCGGGAACGGGCAAAAGCGCTGATTTTCCGGTTGCCGGAAACGCCGAGGTAATGCACCTGCAACTCCCGATCCAGGTTGTCGCCCAACTGATAACAGAACGGAATGCTTAACCTGTCATCGGCCATGCCGGAGTGAACGGAGGGAGCGTAATACAAGGCATCGAACATGGCCTGGCGGCAGGCATCATTGTCTTCGGGAGCAATATATTCATTGGCAAAATCGGCCAGGCGGTAAGCCAGTGAACGGTCGAATGCGCGCAGGAGTTGGGTAGCGTCATTGGCCCGGTTGGCGGCCAGGGCGTGCCTGGCCTGTCGAACGGCTTCCTGTTCTTTCCGGCGCAATTCGTTTTGGGAGGCAGTTTTACAGGCTTCTATGCGCAGATTGGCTGCCTGCCGGTCGGCCTGGTCGGCGTCCGCGCAGTTTTTGGCAGCCCGGTACAAGGCCGCGGCATCGTCCCAGTGACCACCCTCAAACGCCCTTTTCGCTTCTTTGCAGGTGATGTCAAAACATTCCGGTTTGTCATACATCAGGAATTCGCGGCTGGGTTGGAACGGGCGGCGT
>JAKLJF010000918.1:2172-2407 GCA_023151335.1 Thermoanaerobaculia bacterium
CTTCGCTGCTGACCGTTCCGGCCGCGGGAGTCAGCCCGGGGGTAACACTGGCAGGAGAGCTTGTCTTTTGCGTTGCGCCAGTCTTGTTCTTTTGCGTTTCACAAGCGGCGATCAGCTGGTTCAGCTCTTCCATACGTCCGGGGATTTTAATGGCTTCCGGACAACTTTTGGCGTCGCGAAACCAACGAAGCGCCAGGCGGCAATCGCCCCGTTTTTGCGCGGCCATTCCTTCTTC
>JAKLJF010000919.1 GCA_023151335.1 Thermoanaerobaculia bacterium
CCGGTTGCGCTGGGCGAGGCGCTACATCATGCCGATCCGGACTTTTTCAAGGCGCCCCCGAAAAAGGAGGCATCGAAACCGACCACCGAAGAACTGATCGGCGTTGGTTTTGACCAAAAAAGCCAGTACACCCTCGCAGCCTGGAACAATGCGCTGCCGGTTATGGAATGGCTGGTGCGCAACACGCCTTTCGTTGTCCCGCACGACTTCGGTCCCGGTAAAGGCAAGTACAAAACGACCCGCAATGTGTCGAATTCATACCTCGCCGATTTGTACGATCGAAAAATCGAAGTACCCGATCCCAAATTCAAAAAGGGCAATATGGCCCAGTACAAAGACACGCCCGTTCAAATCCTGGACGAGGGCACTTTCGATACCGTGGCCCGGCACTGGGTTTACCTCGCTCAAGCCTACCAATGGGCCGACCCGGACAACGTGAGCGAAAAGAGTCTGACCCCAATCGAGCACACGGATTGGAGCGGCTTTGTCGAAGGACAATCCTACTGGCACAGCAACGGCAAAACCTACGAGTTCGACGGTCTGATCGACTTGGGCGATGGGCAAAAATTAGCCACCTGGAAATTAGACGGTAAACGTGTCGGCGCGCCGATCCCGAACCTGCCAGGTTACTTCAAAACGGAAAGAAGCGCCATTGAAGCGCCACCGGTGGATAACTCGAAGCGCCTGCGGCTCGCCCAGGCCAAAGCCAAGGCCCAGGCCGCCCGCATCCGAATCCTAAAACTCAAATCTCAAAAAGAAGCCTGACCATGTATAAAATAGTCCAACTGACCGACGCGCAAATTGCTAAATTCAACCCCGATCTGCGCCGGGAAATCGAATCCCTGAAAGCCGACAGCGATAATTTCGATCCGGAATTGTACGAGGTGTTTGCTGAAAATGACAAAGACTTGTACGAACTGGCAGAAGGCGAATTGGCTGGCGAACAACCCGTTGTGCCATCTGCCGCCGAACCGGTAGCACCCCTGAAACGCGGCCCGAAGACAAAAGAAAAACGCGCCAAAAAACGAGCCGACACTTATTCCGAAACCGTCACCATCGACGGCGCGGAGTACCTGGTCGGCGCCGATGCAGATGGAACTGTCCAATACGGCCTGGATAAAAACGGCCGGCTGCTCCAGATCGGCGACGCCGTGGAAGCCACCATCAAAGGCCATACTATAATAGGTGTAATCGCCAGTCTCAAAGCCCGCAAAGGCGGCGGCCACCTGGTGCGCTATACCGATGCTGCCGGCAATAAAAAAACCGCGATGTTGCAACCCTCGGCCATTGCCAAAACAGCCGCGGCACCGCCAATCACCGGCAAAGAAACCCCGGTAGCGCCCTACAAAATGCGGCTGCCCAAGAGCCTGGTCAAAAAAGCCGAAGTCGCCCGCCGGACCGACTGCGACGACAACGAAGCCATCCTGGTGACCCCCACGGAAAAAGTGGAAATCGCCGCACCCACCGTCGCCGATCCGGCCAAAGGCGACAAAATCCTGGCCCATCCCGACGGTACGCCCATGACGGTCATCGAAGGCAAAGCCGTGGATCAACATTTCGAAGTAGAAGGTAAAGCCGGCGTTGAAACCCGGAAGGACGGCACCGTCACCTTCGATGTTGCCGGCGACGAAACGCCCGAAACTGCCGCACAGCCCCAGCCGGCGGACGACGAGACGAAATACCGCACGGTCAAGGCGAAGAAACCCACTTCCAAATGCGAGTTCTCCCGCGAAAAGGCCAAGTCGCCGGCCCTGATGACCTTCCTGGAGGGCATGCGCCTGCGCTGGCACGACGGCGAATCGAAGGACAAGATCATTGGCGTGTACTACCTGAAAAACGAAAATAAAGTCCTGCTCAAAGTGAAAGTGTACGATTGGATGGACCTGTTTGCCGACATCCGCTTCTACACCGTCTGCCCCGAAAGCGGGCGGCTCACCAAGGCCGAAAAACCGGGCAAAGGAGCGGCCTCGGTGCTGTTGAGCAAGGTCACCATGACCGAATTTTATCGCCATCCCTTCGGGCAATCCTGCAAACGGGTGAGCAAGGCGCTCTATGTCGAGTGCTACCGCAACGGCGCCTGTTCCACCGAAAAGCAAAAACGGCTGTACCAGATTTTTGCCACGAAGTGTATCCGGCAGGAAATGGCGCACAGCCGGGAGTATTTGAAATGGGCGCATCAGCAGGCGGCGCAACGCTGGGAGGGGTATGAGGGAACTAAAACGTATGTGCAGGTTTTTAAGGAAACGCTGGCGATGATTCGGAATGGAAAACGGTAAGGCTTTTTAATCCGTCATTAAAGCGGGGTAGCGCAGTTGGTCAGCGTGCCAGACTCATGATCTGGAAGTCGGAGGTTCGAGTCCTTCCCCCGCAACTTTTCCCCCAAAAACCGCCCCATGTCCC